>VGPQ01000301.1 GCA_016882555.1 Cyanobacteria bacterium M_surface_7_m2_040 | reverse complement strand
GTTTTGAGGCCGTGCAGGCAGCGCTCACCGCCCTGGGGATTCCGTTTGTGCTCAACCCGCGGCTGGTGCGCGGGCTTGATTACTACAGCCACACCGCCTTTGAGATCACCAGCAGCCAGCTGGGTGCCCAGGCCACGGTGTGTGGCGGCGGCCGTTACGACGGCCTGGTGCAGCAGCTCGGCGGCCCGCCCACGCCGGCCATCGGCTGGGCCCTGGGCATGGAGCGACTGGTGCTGCTACTCGAGCAGCGCCTGGCAGCCGGGCAGCATGAATTGCCCGCGCCGGCGCCCGATCTCTATGTGGTGAGCCGTGGTGCAGAGGCCGAACGGGCCGGCCTGGCCCTGGCGGTGGCGCTGCGGCGGCTGGGGTTGGCGGTCGATCGCGACGCCAGCGGCAGTGCCTTCGGCAAGCAGTTGAAGCGGGCCGAACGCAGTGGTGCCGCCTGGGTCGCGCTGATCGGTGAGGAGGAGGTTGCCAAGGGGCAGCTGCGGTTGAAGCGGGTGCGACTGCCCGATGCGGCTGGCCCAGCGCTTGGAGAGCCAGCCGCATCTCAGGAGCACATGATTGTCTTGGGGGATGCTGCTGCCGTGGTTTCTGCCCTGGCGGTGGCGGCTTGAGCGTGACGCTGGCCGGTCTCCCCCGCCCGTTTGTGCAGCTGTGGGTTGGCCAGCTGATATCCAACCTCGGCACCCAGGTGAGCCTTTACGCCTTGGGGTTGTGGCTGTACCAGCGCCAAGAGCAGCTGGCCACCTTCGCGGCAGTGGCGATTGCTGTGCAGCTGGCCAAGTTGCTGGTGCTGCCCGTGCTTGGGCGACGGTTGGCGCTGTGGCCGCGGCGGCGGGTGATGCTGATTGCCAATGGCGTCGGCAGCGGTTGCACCCTGCTGCTCGCTGGACATCTGTTGCGCTTTGGCGGCAGCATGCCGGTGGTGCTGGCCTGCATCGCCGTGGCGGCGGCAGCAGAGGCCACTTTGCTGTTGTGTTTTTCGAGTTTGATCCCGCAGCTGGTGTCTCAGCAGCAGTTGGGTGCGGCCAGCGGACTGTTTGCCAGTGTTGACGGGGCGATCGTGATGGCAGCGCCGTTTCTGGGTGCCCTGCTGGCCGCCACGGGTGGTCTGGTGGGTGTGCTGGTGGTGGATGCGGCCAGTTCGCTGTTGGCGGCGGCCTGCACAGCCGGGGCGGTTCTGCCGGCTGCGGGTTGGCGCGTCGGGGGCCTCAGCACAGACGATCAAGGTTCAGCAGTCTTGAGCAGCGGAGTGCGCGGGGCCGTAGCCGAGCTGTGGCGCACCCCCGCCTGGCGCCCCCTGCTGCTGATCAACACACTGGTGGCTGGAGCCCTGGCAGCGGTGGAAATCGCTTTCCCCGCCTGGGTCGTGAGCGCCCTGGGGGTGGGCCGGCTCAGCCTGGCGATGGGCCTGGGCGCTCTGGGGTATCTGCTGGGAACCCAGCTGTGGGCACGCCGATGGGCCATGGCGCCCCTGGGCGCTTGGCTGCGATTGCTGCGGCGGGCCCTGCTGCTGCAGGGGGTGCTGCTCACGGGTGCGGGGTTGGTGGTGTTTCAGGCCCGCAGCGGCCCCTGGGCGGTGGTGTGGTTTGGCGCGGTGACTGGGTTTGCCCTGGCGGTGCCGCTGGTGCTGGCGGCGCTGCAGGCGCTGTGGCAACGGCAGATTCCGGCGGCGTTGCAGCCGCGCCTGTTTGCCGGGCGCTACAGCCTCGAGGCCTTGGCCCGGCTCGCGGCGCTGCTGAGCATCAGCCTGGTGGCCGATCGGTTGCTGCCCCCCCTCGTGGCCTGGCCCCATTGGCCGGCCTGGTTGCCCGAGGCCTTGGGCACCGGCCCTGGGCGACCCACGGCGATGGCCCTGGGCCTGCTGGGCTGGGCCTTGATCGTGCCGCTGCTGGCCCAGTGGCGCCCGCTTGGCAGAGTGTCTCGATGCGGGTCCTGATCTTCACCTCCAGCGCCGGCACCGCCCATGACGCGGCGGCCGAGGCCCTGGTGCAGTGGCTGGCCCGCCTGGCGCCCGAGGCGGAGGTCACGGTCGAGTCGATCCTCGAGAACGCCAGCGCTGCCGGCCGCTCGGCGGTGGACCTCTACAACTGGATCCAGCGGCGTGCCCCCTGGCTGCACCAGCTGTATTGGCGCGTCTGCGAGCTGGAAGACCTCACCAAGCCCGGCACGGTGTTGGCGGGGCGGGCCTACATCCGCCAGGTGCTGGAGCGGGTGCGGCCCGATCTGCTGATCTCCACCTATCCCCATACCAACCGCGGCCATTTCGCCTTTGCGCGGCGGGTGTTGCGCAGGCTGGGTCAGCCCGTGCGCTCTGTGATCTGCTGCACCGAAGTGGATGGCGGCTTTGGCTTCAGCCGCAATTGGGTGAGCCCCAAGGCCGACCGTTTCTGGGCGATCACGGGGGAGGTGGCACGGGAGGCCCATCGGCGCCACACCCCCGCCTCCCGGATCGCCACGCTCGGTCCGCTGCTGTACCCCGCTTATCACGCGGTGGAGCCTGCACCCGTGCAGTGGAGCGGGCGGCCGCGGCTGGTGCTGGGCACCGGCGGCAATGGGGCTAACAACCACCTGGCCCTGCTCGAGCAGCTGCTGCCCCTGGGCGAGCAGCTCGAGGTGGTGGCCCTGTGCGGCAAGC
>VGPQ01000300.1 GCA_016882555.1 Cyanobacteria bacterium M_surface_7_m2_040 | reverse complement strand
GCAACTCCCCCTGCGGGAGCTGGTGCGGTGCTACGCCGAGCGGGCGCGGCGGTAGCGCAGCAGCACCTCGTCGCCGCCCAGCGGGCGGGACTGCTCGAGCTGCCAGGCTGCCCGCTCCAGCCCCTGGGGCAGCAGGTGATTGGCAGGGATCCAGGTGTGCTGCCCCCCCAGCAGCGTGGGACAGAGCGTCAGCTGCAGACCATCGACAGCATCGGCTGTCAGCACACTGGCGGCCAGCTGGGCCCCGCCCAGCAGCAGCAACCGTTGCAGACCTGCCGCGGCCAGGCTGGCCAGGGTGTCGGGCCACGCCTGCAACGGCAGCTGGCGCTGAAACCCGTTCGGCAATGGGCGCTCGGCACCGTGCTCCAAGCCATCAGGCTGGGCCGCGGGAGCAAGCAGCCAGCGCTCGAGCGGCTGGGTGAAGAACGGAAGCTCGGCAGGCCACGCAGCAGAGCGGCTCACGGCAATCGCCACCGGCTGCGGCGCACGGCCCTGCAGCCGCCGCTGCTCGAGCAAATCAGCCTCATGAATCAGACAGGTGCTGCCGTGCTTCCGCAGGGTGCTGGCACCGATCAGGCAGCCATCGGCCCAGGCCAGGGCCTCCTCGAGGGCACGGCGATCACCGGCGCCGCCCAGCTGGGCGGCGCCGCCGGCGACTGGGGCCAGGCGACCATCCAGGCTGATGGCCAGCACCAGCCACAGCTCAGGCCCACTCAAGAGACCAATGCGGCCTCCAGCAGCTCGGGCGTGGCGCCCAACCTGGGCACTTCGGCAAACACCTCGGCGGCGTTGTTGGGGCTCTCCTGCAACCGCACCTTGTGCAGTTGGGCACCGGTGGCGGCGATCGGCGCGCTGAGGATGTCGGCGATGTGCAGGGCGATGTTTTCGGCCGTGGGCACGCAGCTGGCGAAGTGGACCACGTCCTTGTTGAGGAAGGTGTGATCAAAGGGCTCCACCACCAGGTCATCCACCAGCTGTTGCAGGGCCGCCAGGTCGCAGACCATGCCGGTGCGGGGGTCGATGCGGCCGCGCACGGTCACATCGAGCAGGTAGTTGTGGCCGTGGCCGTGGGGCCGGGCGCACTTGCCGTAGATGGCCTCGTTTTCGGCCTGGGAGAGCTCTTCGCGGGCCAGGCGGTGGGCGGCGGCGAAATGGGTGCGGATCGAAACAAAGGCTTCCATGGTGTCGCCGAGCACATCGGCCCAAAGGGATTCGGATTCGAACAGGCGGATGCCCGCCAGGGGGAGGTGGGGGGCCAGCCGCGCCCAGATCACCCGGGCCAGGGCTTCGGTGGTGGGCAGGCAGCCCTCGGGTCGGCCAAGGTCAAACTCGGGCCAGGCCTCGTTGAGGCAGCGGAAGTCGAGCTGGGCCGTGACCTGGGCCTTGATGGCGTGCTTGACCTCCGAGAGGTTGAGCACCATGCCGTTGGCATCCAGTGGCCCGGCCATCGCCACGATCAGCTCGTAGTTGTGGCCGTGACCGGGGGCCAGGCTGCAGGGGCCGAAGCGGGCCCGGTTGTCGTCAGCAGAGAGCTCCGGCAGCCAGTAGCGATGACTGGCGCTGAAGCGGGCCCGGCGGGTGATCAGACAGGGCCGGCCATGGCCATGGCTGGGGGCTGAGGCCGTCATCGCCCTGGTCGAGGAAGGGCCATCCTAGAAACTGATCTCGGACCCTGCCGATCCAGCGGTGCCTACAGACCCCACACCCACGAGTGCGGCAGCCGATCTGCGGTGCCGGCTGGAAGGGCTCAACCTCTATCTGGTGGGCATGATGGGCGCCGGCAAGAGCGCCGTGGGCACCCCTCTGGCCCAGGCGCTGGGCTACCGCTTCATCGATGCCGACAGCGCAATTGAGCAGGTGGCCGGCAAGCCCATCGCCGCAATCTTTGCCGACGAGGGAGAAGCCGGGTTTCGCACCCTGGAAACGGCCGTGCTGGGCCAACTGGCCAGCTGGCATTCCCTGGTGGTGGCCACGGGCGGTGGCGTGGTGACGCGCCCCGAGAACTGGGGCCACATGCGCCAGGGGGTGGTGATCTGGCTGGATGCCCCCCAGGAGCTGCTGCTGCAGCGCCTGAGCGCCGACCCGACACCGCGGCCGTTGCTGGCCGGCAGTGAGGGGCCCGCGCGCCTGCAGCAGTTACTGGAGCAACGGCTGCCGCTCTACGCCCAGGCCGATCTGCGCATCCGCCAGCAGGGCGAAGACCCGGCCCAGGTGTCAGCGCTGGTGCTCCAGCAGCTGCCCAGCATCCTCAAGAGCCGCGACGCCGCTCCGCCGCAACCGATCAGCCTGGTGAACGCGGATGGGGACAACGTGAGCTCCTTCAACTGATCCCACCCGGAGGCTCCAACCGCACCGCAAACCACTGGATCGCCAGGCCAGGCTCCAGCTCCAGTTCACAGGCGGTTTCCAAGAGCCTCTGGGCACGCTGCTCACCGCTGGGCAGATCGCGCAGATCATCGGGGGGCTGGGCGAGGGTGTCGAGCTTGCGGCTCAACCAGGCCAGGGTCTCGACGGCGGTGAGGATCTGCTCAGCGACGCCGGGCTCCAGCACCACGTAATGATCGAGCTCACGCAGCAGGGGATCCGACATGGCCACAACCGTTGTGACTGCCATGTTGACCCTGCTGCTGACCCTGCTGCCGGGGCGCGCCGCCAGCTGGCC
>VGPQ01000299.1 GCA_016882555.1 Cyanobacteria bacterium M_surface_7_m2_040 | reverse complement strand
ACAGCAGCTCGCTCCACTGATCGGCGCTGTTGAGGAGCGGCAGCAGCGACTGAATCGACTCGGCTTCCATGCCGGTGGCCGCTGCAGCGGACTCCGAAAGCAGGCA
The DNA here is from genome assembly GCA_016882555.1 of Cyanobacteria bacterium M_surface_7_m2_040. Taxonomy (GTDB): domain Bacteria; phylum Cyanobacteriota; class Cyanobacteriia; order PCC-6307; family Cyanobiaceae; genus RGUW01. Next base: position 2,563 of record VGPQ01000299.1, on the reverse strand, counting down.
CTCTAGAAACAGCACCCTTGCTGCTGTTCTGTCGATGCCGGTCCAGGTTGAACTCGTGCATGCCGAGCCGGGGCGGCGGGTGGTGCTGGCCCGGCAGATGGAGGGCGACACCACGCTGGCCATGGCCCTGGGCGAGGGCGCCAGCGCCGAGGAGGCCGAAGACCGGGCTCGGGGCCGGTTGCAGGCCCAGCCGCTGCCAGCGCCGAAGCCAGCACCGATATCAGCACCGACACCGGTCGCATCCAGGCTTGCCGAAGCCATGCCTGACGAAACCAAGCCTGCCGAAACCAAGCCTGTCGAAGCCAATCAGCCCCACGCGGCAGCGATGGCCGAGGAGCAGGTCGCTGACTCGCCGCCAGATCTGCTGATCGAACGGCAGCGCGAGCAGACGTCTCAGCAGCACGATCGTGATCGGAGGGAACCCGAAGCCCCCCAGGAACCACCCGCCGATCCCGAGGATTGGAGCGGCGAGCTGGCGAGCCTGGACCTGCAGCTCAAACGCCTGGCTTGGGGGCGCGAGCAGGAAGCCACCTTTCTGCTGCGGGCCTTTGGCCATGGCAGCCGCTCCCGGCTCACCACCTACGGCGATCTTCTGGCCTACCTCAAGGCCCTGGAGGGCTTCAGCCCTGGTGCTGATCCTGCCAGCTGCCCCATCCCGCTCAAACGCAGCGACCTGCTGAGTCAGAGCGATCAGCTGCTCGCCCAACTGGGGTGGACTGCGGACCGCGGCCGCCAGCTGCTGGAAGCCCAATTCGGGCGCAACAGCCGCCAGCAGCTCAGCGATGCCCAACTGCTGGAGTTCAACATGCTGCTCGAAAGTGAGGTGTTGGCAGCGCCCTGAGCTGCTCGGCCCATGGGCCTCTGGTCTGGATCGTCAGCGGTGAATCATCAGCAGTGGATCTTCAGCAGGGTGAGCCCGAGGTCAAGCTGGTGCTGGTTGGCGTAGGCCTCCCGCTCGAGTTGGCGCTCCTGGGCAGTGCTCTTGGCATAGGTGGGCTGTTGCAGCACCGTTTGCAGCGACGGCGGCAATTGTTCAGGCAGGCCGAGGGGCCTTGGCCGGGCGCCGATCCCGCCTCCCGAGCAGCTCTGGGCCACGTGAATCGCCTCGTGGTTGAGCACCCGGGCGAATTCAGCACTGCCCTTGGCCACCACAGTGGGCTTGATGCGCAGGGTGCGCTGCCTCGGATCCCATTCGCCGGCGGCGCCGGGTTTGCGCGGCTGCTCCAGCGTCAGGCGCACCCCCAGGGCGCCAAGTTGGCGCCACAACAGGCTGATCTGTTGGCGCTCGCGTTCAAAGCTCGGCGGGTTGGCGATCAGTGCCTTGATCTCAGCGAGGCTGAGGTCAGGGTCTCCGGCGCGTTTGCGGTACACATACCGCGTGCCACCGCCTGGCAGGGCCTGGGTTCGCGGTCGCCACTGCTGATCCGCCACAGCCAGGCTTTGCAGCAGTTGGGCTTCGGCGGCCACCCGCGGCAGCGGCACCGCGCGGGCGGCAGGGGCAGCCGTGTTGGCTGCCGGCTGCGCTAGGCGCTCCTTTGCCGGCTGGCTGAGCGCAGCCAGCGCGAGCGCGCTCAGCAGCACCAGCAGTCCTGCGCCCGCCCAGGGCGTCGACGGGTGGTTCTGGCGCGGTGGGCGGCGAACGATGGGACTGCTGCCATCGAAACAGGGCACCAGTTTGGCGGCCGTGGTCGCGGAGGTGCCGTCGATGGACTGCGGCCGATTGCGAAGATCGAAGCCCATCGCCGATCGCTTCATGCCCCTCACTGCCTTGGTGCGCCAGCTGCAGCAGGTGCCCCTGACAGCCGAGGTGGCCGCCCGCATGGGGCGCAGCGAGCGGCTGCGGCTGGGAGGTGGCGGCCGGGGGGCCCGTGCCCTGATCAGCAGTGCCCTGGCCCGCGCGCGCCAGGCGCCGCTGCTGGTGGTGGTGCCCACGCTCGAAGAGGCCGGCCGCTGGGCCGCGCTGCTCGAGCTGATGGGCTGGACGAGCTGCCAGCTCTACCCCACCAGCGAGGCCAGCCCCTACGAGGCCTTTGATCCCACCAGCGAGATCACCTGGGGCCAGCTGCAGGTGCTCAGCGAGCTGCTGGATTGTGGCGATGGCAGCGGCGCCTCGCTGGCGATCGTCGCCACCGAGCGGGCCCTGCAGCCCCATCTGCCGCCCCCAAGCGCGCTGCAGGCCCAGTGCCTGAGCCTGCGCAAGGGCGACAGCTTTGATCTCGAGCAGCTGGGCGAGACCCTCACGCGCCTGGGCTACGAGCGGGTCACCAGCATTGAACAGGAGGGCAGCTGGAGCCGCCGTGGCGACATCGTCGATGTCTTTCCGGTGAGCAGTGAGCTGCCGGTGCGGCTCGAGTTCTTCGGCGAAGAGCTCGAGAAGCTCAGGGAATTCGACCCGGCCACCCAGCGCTCCCTCGATGCGATCGCGGTGGTGCGGCTCACCCCCAGCGGCTACGGGCCGCTGATTGCCGAAGCCCTGCGCGAGGCCATGCCCGATGGGCTCGAAGCGCTGCTGAGCCCTGAGGCGCTCGAGCAGCTGCTCGAGGGCGGCACCCCCGAGGGCCTG
>VGPQ01000298.1 GCA_016882555.1 Cyanobacteria bacterium M_surface_7_m2_040 | reverse complement strand
AGAGCGCAGCAAGCCCGAATTCACCGCCAACATCCTTGAGGGCCTGCAGTGGCTGGGCCTGGGCTGGGACGGCGAGCCCGTGATCCAGAGCGCCCGCATCGAGGCCCACCGCGCCGCCATCCAGCAGCTGCTCGACAGCGGCCATGCCTACCGCTGCTACGCCAGTGACACCGAGCTCGCCGCCATGCGCGAGGCCCAGGCGGCCGCCAAGCAGGCCCCCCGCTACGACAACCGCCACCGGCACCTGAGCCCCGAGCAGCAGCAGGCCTACATCGCCGAAGGCCGCGAGGCGGTGGTGCGCTTCAAGATTGACGACGACGCCGTGATCACCTGGACCGACCTGGTGCGCGGCCCCATGCGCTGGAGCGGGGCCGACCTGGGCGGCGACATGGTGATCGCCCGCCGCGCCCCGGCCGATGCGATCGGCGACCCCCTCTACAACCTGGTGGTGGTGGTCGATGACGCCGCCATGGCCATCAGCCATGTGATCCGCGGCGAAGACCACATCGCCAACACCGCCAAGCAGCTGCTGCTCTATGAGGCGCTGGGTGCGGCCGCCCCGGTGTTTGCCCACACGCCGTTGATTCTCAATGCCGAGGGCAAAAAGCTCTCCAAGCGCGACGGGGTCACGTCAGTGAGTGACTTCAAGGCCATGGGCTACGCCGCCGAAGCCCTGGCCAACTACATGACCCTGCTGGGCTGGTCGCCGCCGGAGGGCATGGGCGAGCGCTTCACCCTGGCCGAGGCGGCGGCTGTGTTTGATTTCGAACGGGTCAACAAGGCCGGTGCCCGCTTCGACTGGGACAAGCTCAACTGGCTCAACGGCCAGGTGTTGCACGCCCTGCCGGCCGCCACCCTGCGCGACCAGCTGGCGCCCCTCTGGGCCGCGCGCGGCTGGGGCAGTGCCGCCGGCAGCCCCACGGCTGATCAGGCCTGGCAGCACGATCTGACCACCCTGTTGGGACCTTCCCTGAGCCTGCTGGCCGATGGCGTGGAGCAGGCCCAGCCGTTCTTCGAGACACCCGAGCTCAACGAAGCTGCCCAGAACCAGCTGGAGGTCGAAGGGGCCCGCACCGCCCTGGCCGCCCTGGCCGCCGGGCTGGAGCAGCGGGGCGCCGCTACTCCCCTCGAGGCTGAGGCCGCCCAGGCGCTGCTGGCGGAAGCCACCACCGCGGCCGGCATCAAGAAAGGCGTGCTGATGAAATCGATGCGGGCCGCCCTGCTGGGCAGCCTGCAGGGGCCTGATCTGCTGGAGACCTGGCTGCTGCTGCACCGCAGCGGCGACGACCTAACGCGAATTCAGCGCTGCCTCTGAACTGGCGTCTGGGGCTGGAGGGCCTTCGAGCTCCTCCTGCACCAATCCCAGCCGCGACGCCAGCGGGGCGGCACTGAGCCCCTGCAGTCCCACGGTCATCAGGATCGTCAGAAACACCAGGCCCTGCAACCGCCCGGCCCCCAGCACCCCCGCATCCTCGAGGCGAATCGAAAACAGGGCCGCCACCGCCGCCGTGACGATGCCCCGCGGCGCCAGCCAGGCCAGCAACAGCTTCTCGCGACCTGTCAGCGGCAGCCCCCAGGTCGCAGCAGCGATCGCCAGGGGCCGCTGCACGAGCATCAACGCCAGCACGCACAACACCCCCCCCCAGCCCAGCGGACTGAGCTCACGCCAGCTCACATCGGCCGCCAGCAAAGGAAACAGCATGGTGATCGCCAGCATCGCCAGCTGGCGAATCAGCTCATCGAGCGTTGTGGCCTCGGTGTCGAGGCGGCGGCCCACCACCACGCCAGCGGCCACAGCCGCCGGCAGGCCCGATTCGGGCAGCAGCCACTCGCAGAGCGAAAACATCAGAAACACCAGCCCCAGAGTGACCTGAAGCCGCAGGGCCGAGGCTTCGGGAATGCGGCGCAGGGCTTCGGCCAGCAGCCAGCCGCAGGCGGCGCCGACCAACGCGCCGCCGCCCAGGCGCTGCATCAGGCCCAAAGCCAGTTCGCGCCAGCCGTGCAGGTTGCCCAGCACCAGTTCGAGCAGCAGCAGCGCCAGCACGGCACCGATCGGCTCGAGCACCAGGCCCTCCCCCTCCAGCACCTCACCCAGGGGGGGGCGCAGGCGGATCTGCTGCACCAGCGGCGTCACCACCGTGGGCCCCGTGGCCAGCACGATGGCGCTGTACACCGCCGCCAGCGACCAGCTCAATCCCGCCAACCAATGGGCCGCCAGCAGCCCCCCGGCCACCGCCAGCAACAGCCGCACCACCACGATGCGCAGCACCGTGAGCTTGAGCGCATCCCCCGGCAGGCGCAGGTTGATGCCGCCGTCAAACAGCACCAGGCTCACCAGCAGGCCCACCACCGTTTCCAGCCCGTTGCCGAGGTCGAGCGGATCGACCAGATGCAGCCCGGAGCGACCGATCAACAGGCCTGCACTGAGCAGCAGCACCACCGCGGGCAGGCCGCTGAGCCAGGCCAGCGCCTGGGCGATGGCGCCGGCAAAAACGGTGACGCCCCAGAGCAGACTGAGCCGCTCAGGCGTCATTCATCAAGGGCATTGAATTTCGGTTCCACCCGGATCCCGATCACGCTGCTGGGGCGCACCACCAGATACTCACCCTCCATCTCGCTGAGGGGCACATTCACGAAGGCGTCGGCTGCCGAGGCGGTAAGCACCCCGCCATAC
>VGPQ01000297.1 GCA_016882555.1 Cyanobacteria bacterium M_surface_7_m2_040 | reverse complement strand
GCGACAGGTTGATGCACTCCACCGCCACATCAAGCTGACCGCGGCGGGTGGCCTCGAGCATCGAACGGATCGAGGCCGATGGCACCAGCACATAGGGGAAGCCCTCACGGTTGGCGACGCGGGTCCAGAGATCGACCGCCAGGCCGCGCCAGACACCGCCTTCGCGGTAGCTGCAGGGTTGGCTGCCATCGACCACGCCCACCCGCAGCACCGGGGCGGTTGGATTGGCCTGAAGCGGCATCGGCGCCGCCAACGCCAGGGCCGCCAACATCAGGAGCAAGCGCTTTCGCTTCAAGCCGCCTCAGCGTTCTTGGGCCCAGTCTGAAGATGCTGCAGCAAGGCAGCAATGATGCGGGCATTGGCCGCCGGAAACGGGTAGGCCTCGAGTTCGGCGGGCGCCACCCAGCGCACCTGCTGCGACGCCAGCGGCTGGGGCTCACCGCAGATCCAGGTGCACAGGTGCACCACAAAGCGCAGCCGTTTGTGGCTGTAGGCGTGGTCGACCACGATCAACTCTTCGCCGACGCTCACCTCGATCGCCAGCTCTTCGCGCAGTTCGCGGGCGATGGTGGTCTCGATCGCCTCGCCCGGTTCCTGCTTGCCGCCGGGGAACTCCCACAGCCCGCCCAGCAGGCCCTCGTTGAGCCGCTGATCGATCAACACCTGACCGGCGGTGTTGCCCACCACCCCCACACCGATCACCTCAAACGGCAGTTCGCGCGGGGCCTCTTTCACGGGGTAGGCGGTCGGGGAGCCGGCAGCGTAGGCAGCGCAGTGCCCCTGCCAGGGGCAGTCGCCGCAGCGGGGGGTGCGGGGGGTGCAAACCGTGGCGCCCAGGTCCATCAACGCCTGGTTGAAGGCCCGGGGTTGCCCAGGACCAAGCAGCTGCTCACTCAGCCGCCACAGGTGCGCGGTATCCCGCGACGGCGGCCGCGGGCTGGCGATCAGGCGCGTCAGCACCCGCTTGACGTTGCCATCGAGGATCGGATGGGGCAGGTCAAACGCCGAACTGAGGATGCTGCCAGCGGTGCTGCGGCCCACCCCCGGCAGCACCAGCCAGCCGTCAAGTTCGCGGGGCCAAGGCTGCCCCGCCAGCTGCCGCGCCCCCTGCTGCAGCCGCCGGGCACGGGAGTAGTAACCCAGCCCCTGCCACTGCAGCAGCACGTCGTGCTCACTGGCCGTTGCCAGCGCATCGACGGTGGGGAACGCGGCCATCCAGCGCTGCCAATAGGGCAGCACCACCTGCAGCTGGGTCTGCTGCAGCATGATTTCGGCGCACCAGATCGGATAGGGGTCGAGGGGTTCGCCATCGGCCGGCCGGCTGCCATCGGGCCGCCGTTTCCAGGGGATGGCGTGCCGGCCATGGGCCGCTCCCCAAGCAAGCAGGGCCTCGCCCAGGGCGGCAGGTTCAGCGAAGGAGTGCCAATCTGTGGTCATCACTGCACTGCTGCTGTCGCCGCCCGTCGCATGGCCTTGATCCTGGCGTGCATGAGCTGAATGATGGACAACCATCAAGGCCACGAGCACCCCGGCGCCGACGAGGCGATCGCGATTCAGCGGCTGCCCCACCGCCGCCAGCATGCGCACCGGCCTGGATCGGCGGCGGCCTTCCGCTGGAGTGTGGTGCTCAACAGCGCGCTCTCGGGACTGCAGCTGGTGATCGGCCTGGGCTTCGGCTCCCTGGCCCTGGTCAGCGATGCAGTGCACAACCTGGGCGATGTGGCCGGCCTGCTGCTGGGCTGGGGGGCCGAGCGGCTCAGCACACGGCCCCCCTCCGGGCGGTTCACCTACGGCTTTGGCCGCAGCACCCAGCTGGCCTCGCTGGTGAATGCGGTGCTGATCCTGATGGCCTCGGCGGTGCTGATCGTTGAAGGCCTGCAACGGCTGGGACGGGGCCAGACCATCGACAGCGTGCCCGTGGCCTGGGCCGCCGCCGCTGGCATCGCCGTCAATCTGTTTTCGGCCTGGCTGTTCGGCCACGACCACCACCACGACCTCAACCGCCGCGCCGCACGGCTGCACCTGCTGGGGGATGCGGCGGTGTCGGTGGCGGTGCTGGGCAGTGCCATCGCCGTTGGCCTGAGCGGCTGGGTCTGGATCGACACGGTCACGGCGATCGGCGTGGGCCTGGCGGTGGGCGCCAGCGGCTGGTCGCTGCTGCGCGACGCCATGGCGGTCGCCCTCGATGCGGTGCCGGCGAGCATTGACCTGGCCAGCGTGGAGCAGTGCCTGCGGGCTCTCCCCGGCGTGGTGGATGTGCACCATCTGCACGTCTGGGGGATGAGCACCTTGCAATCGGCCCTAACGGTCCACGTCAAACGACGACTCGGCGCGGTGGACGACATGGCGCTGCTGCACCAGGCCAAGCAGGAGCTTGCCGCCCTGGGCATCGCCCACAGCACCATTCAGCTGGAGCCCGGCTGAGCCCTAACTAGCGACGTAGGCCTGCACGGCGTCGCTCAGGCGGCGCAGGTTGGCCAACCCGTCGCGCTCGAGGTTGCGCACGCGGTCGCGGCTGATGCCCAGCACCCGGCCGATGCCGGTGAGGCTCATCGGCTCGGGCAGCTCCTCGCCGTCAGGCCCCTCGATGCCGTAGCGCATCTTGAGCACGCGGCCCTGCAGCTCGGGCAGCTGCTCCAGCAGGTTGCGCAGGTCGCCCTTGAGGCACTCGCCATCGAGCTTCT
>VGPQ01000296.1 GCA_016882555.1 Cyanobacteria bacterium M_surface_7_m2_040 | reverse complement strand
GTGTCCAGCTGAGGCCGCGGGGTCCGATGGCCAGCGGATCGTCGAGCTTCGCCGGGATTTCCTCGCGCAGGCAACGGGCGGCCAGCTCCAGATCCCGCTCGAATGCAGCAGCCTTGTTGTCTTCGGGTAAGGCAGCGCTCCCATCCCAGCGGTTCGGGCGATAGGAGAGCTCCTGCCAGATCGGCAGCTGCAGAAGGTAGGCGTGCAGCTCCTCAGTCGATTCGCAGTCTTTGCGGTTGTAGTCCTCCAGGTCCTGCAGGCGTGCGCTCTGTCCCTTGCCGCGGCCGGGCTGGCAAGGCTCCTTCGACTTGATCCATTCGGCGTATTGCACCACCGAATCAGCAGCGGTTGTGACCTCCTCCTGGCGTGCTCCACGGAGGTAGAGGCCCTCCACCTTCTTGATGGAGTAGCTCGGAGCTCCGAGCAGCAGACCATGGCGGACGATCGGGTAGAGGTCCACGAACAGCTCCTCGCGAAGCCATTGATCCCAGAGCGGCTGATGGAGCTGATGGCGTGAAGCGAGGTTCCCCAGCGCCGTTTTCTCGTAACTGGCGTAGTGATAGACGTGCAGATCGGGATACAGCTCGCGGCGCTGCTGCACCCACTGCATGAATCCATCGAAGGCGTCGCGCTCTTCCTCCTCGTCGTGGGCCCACCAGGCCATGAACTGGCGATCGCAATTGGGGTCGCGGTAGCAGGCCCCGAAGAGGTATTCGAGCTTGCTGCCGCTGAGGGGATCGGGATAGCCCTCCATGTCGAACCAGATGTCGCCGGCATCCGGCCTAGGCAACAGGGCAAGGCCTTTGGCCTGCTGTTGCAGAGGGCGGATCACGACAGCAGGGCGCCCATCGGCCTGGGGCGGTGCGGTCTGAATGCGGGCCTGCTCCTGCAGCCGCACCCGAATCGCCGGATCCAGCCCGGCAATGGCTTGTTCTGCAGATGCAGCGGCGAGCTCATCGATGGTGGTGATCCCGGCTGAGCGCAGCTTGAGGCGCTGGCTCTGACGCATACCGGCCACCAGCGTGAGGTCTCGCTGCTGCTCCAGGCGTTCCTCGATCAGCGGCTGCCAGCCGCCGTGATCACCGGGGGCATCAAGAGGTGGAACCTCAAAATCAAAGCTCGCCATGAAGGCCCGATGCCGCTGCCGCAACTGCTGGTACCAGGCCCAGAAGTCATCGGTGCGGTAGCCATCTGGTGCAGCCTCAAACCGTCTGCCGCCCAGATAAAGCCGGAAGCGATCAGGCCTATGGCCAAGCAGGGGCTCCAGCAGCTCGCAGTAGGCGCAGGCCTGCACCAGATAGATCGGCTTGGAGTGACTCGAGAGCTTGCACTCGATCGGGATGTAGCTCCAGCTACCCAACCGCGATGGAATGTCGATGCGCTCGAGCAGATCCGCCGAGCCCCGCAGTTCGTCATTGCACAGCGACGCCTGGTGGATATAGGCATACCCCTGGCGCATGGCCTCCTGGGTGCGGACGTAGTCCTCATCCCGGACGCCACCATCAAGGCTGGCGACACGGTGGCCATCCGCTTCAAGGCGCTCGATCAGCAGTTCCTCGTGCCGATGGCCTGACTTGAACAGAAGGTCATCCAGAGCGTCGGTGGCGGGTCGGGGAGCTCTGGCGGCGTCGCGCTGGTGGAGCTCTTCCCACCAGGCACCGATCAGCGGGCTGCGGCTGAACAGGGCCAGCTGAGTGGGGGTGATCCGGCGTGGTGCGTTAACCGTCATCAGTCCAGGTCCACGCTTGCAAGGAGGAAGCGGGTTTGCATCAGGCGATCAGCGTCGACGGCCCAGGCCACGATCTGGCGGTGCTTGGCGTCGGTGTCCTCCTGCATCTTGGCAACGATGTCGTCGTGGTAATCCTCAAGCTGACGCACGATCGACAAGGCGATCTGCTGGTCTTCCGCCGCGGTGGTCTCCAGTTCTTCGATGAGATCAAGCACCCTGCGCACCTTGGCCGTGAGCCGCTCGGGCTTCTCGGGCTTGCTGGGTAGGTGCGCTTCGTTCTGATCACCCTGCTGCATGGCGATTAGCTCATCAATGGTGCTGGGAACATCCGCGCCCACCTCAACAGCCTGCTCGCCCATCTCCGGATGCAGGTCTTCGTGGGGGTCGACGGAGCGCCCCCGGCGGAAGCGGTAACGGCCATCGCCATCGCGGCGGGCGTTGTCAGAGAAAGCAGGCATCGGTCCTCTGCGGTTGCCATCCACCCTCGTGGCAGCAGCTCGCCAGCACCTCCATTCACCTGCGAAACACGGGCATAGCTAGGCAGATCACGGGCTGTACAGCAACGCCACAGCTCTGGCCTTCTCCCGGTGCTCCTCCATCAGTTCCGGCGGGCTTTCGATCACCACATCTGCCCCGTAGCCGAACAGCCAACGGCGGAAGTCCACGTCTCGAGCCACAGTCCATGGCGGCAGGTCAATTTCAACCGGATAAGGATGGCTGGCATCAGCCAGAGGCTCCAGCACCACCGGTGCCGCCGGCGGCTGACGCCAGGTATCAGTGTGCAGGGGCTTGGCGATCCGCATCTGATTCAGCGGATAACGCTGCAGGCCCTCCCGCAGAAAGCGGTATACCCGCGGCGTGCAGCGAAAACGCACCGTGGTGAGCAGCTCAGGCAACTGTTCAGCTGTGGCCGCGCTCAGTTGATCCTGGGCCTGGGGGTCTTCGCCGAAGTAGATGCCTCCGCTCAGTTCCATCA
>VGPQ01000295.1 GCA_016882555.1 Cyanobacteria bacterium M_surface_7_m2_040 | reverse complement strand
GCCTTCACAGACGTCGGTGACGATGGTGTGGGCCATGGCGGCAGCGGGTTGATGTTTTGGATCGTAGGCAGTGGCGCTCAACCGCCGAGCCAATGCACGCCGAGGCAGCCTCGTGCTGCAGCAATCGCTTCGGCCGCAGCCAGGCTGGCCACAGGGTGGCTGTGGAGCTCAGCCGCCGTGCCATTGCGATGCAGTGCTTCAAGCGCATCGAGGGCGGCCTGCAACTGCTCCGCCTGAGAAAAGGCCACCAACGGCCCCGCCGCCATCGCCGTCTCGGGTTGAACCAAGTCGCGCACCGCCTCCACATCAAGGCCGAAGCCGACACCTGCGGCCGGCAGGTTGCGAAGGCTGGCCGGGGTGCTGAAGCGTCCCACCAGGCTGTCGTACCGCCCGCCACTGGCGATGGCCACCGGCACCGCATCGCCCTGGCACACGAGCTTCAGCACCAGGCCGTCGTAGAGATTGAAATGGGGCTGAAAGGTGGGATCGAGCTGCAGCGTGACCCCCGAGGCGGTGGCCGCCGGCGTCACCAGGTCGAGAATCTGCTGCAGCTCCTGCAGCTGCGCCAGTGGTCCCAGCCAGCGCTGCAAGGCCGCCAGCACGGCCACCGGTTCACCCCGGAGACACAGCAGCTCACGCACCAGCAGGCGCTGTTGGTGATCAAGCTCAAGGGCCTCCAGACCCAGCAGGTCGTAGGAGGTGAGAGCAGAGCGGGCGGGCTCGCGCTGGTGATCGGGCAGCAGGCCCAGCAGCTCCTGCAACACGCCGTGGTGGCCGATCAGCAGCGTGGGCCGGTGCTGGGGTCCCAGACCCACAGCGCCTGCAGCGGCCAGCAGCAGCCGCATCAGTTCGACATCGGCGGCCAGCGAGGGCTCGCCCAGCAGTTCCACCCCGCTGTGGATCTCCTGGTTGATGCGTTGGCTGCCGCCGTCCCCCACGGTGGTCCTGAAGGTGTTGCCATCGGCCCACAGGCGCAGGGGCATCGGCCGATCAGCCATGCGGGTGCAGGCGGCGCGGGCGATCGAGGCGGTGAGCTCCGGACGCAGCCCCAGGGGCTCGTCGCTGGCGAGCCGCACCAGCTCCTGGGCGGCGATGCCCCCGCCGGCGGCCAGGGTGTCAAGCCGCTCCACACTGGGTGGATCAACTTCCTGGTAGCCCCACAGGCGATAGGTGGCCGCCAGCTGTTCACGGATGCGGCGGTTGCCCTCCACCTGCCGCGGATTGAGGTCGCGGGCGCCGGCAGCCGGTTGCAGGGCCATGCGGGTTGAGCGGGGCGGGGTGAGCTGACGCTGATCCTATGGAGTGGTGTTGTCGAGGTCGGGGGCGCCGAAACTGGCCCCGCTCAGGGGCCGGCAAGCGGCCAGGCCCTCGATCAACGCCGGCTGCAGCGCCGGCGAGGTGGCGATCAGTCGGCCGCTGCTCAACACCAACGGCGAACCGTCATAGGCGCTGACCACACCGCCGGCCTGCTCCACCAGCACCACCCCTGCCGCCAGATCCCAGGGGCTAAGGCCGCGTTCCCAGTAGCCATCGAGCCGGCCGGCGGCCACATAGGCCAGGTCCACGGCCGCAGCCCCACCGCGGCGCACCCCATGGGTGCGGTGGGTGAACCAGGCGAATTCGGCGTAGTTGTTGTCGAGCCGTTGGAAGCGGTCATAGGCAAAGCCGGTGACCAGCAGGGCATCGTCCAGCGCGGCGCAGTGGCTCACCTGCAGCTGTTGTTCGTTGCACCAGCAGCCGAGGCCCGGTGCGGCCCAGAACAGTTCATCGAGGCACGGCACTGCAATGGCCCCAAGCAGCGGAGTGCCATGCCACAGCAGTCCCACCGAGGTGGCAAACAGCGGAAACCCATGGACGTAGTTGGTGGTGCCATCGAGCGGGTCGACGCACCACTCCAGAGCTGCAGCTGGGCCGCTGTCGCCCTGGCGGCCGCTCTCCTCGGCCAGTACGCCGACCCCGGGGCTCTCGCGCTGCAGCAGCTCGAGCACCGCCGCTTCGGCGGCGGTGTCGGCATTGGTGACCAGATCGCCGCAGCGGCCCTTGTCCTGCACCGTGGCCAGTCGCCCAAAATGCTGGCGCAGCTGCTGGCTGCCGGCCTCGGCCGCCCGGCGGGCGATGGCAGCCAGATCAGCCAGCTCGGCGCGGCTGAACCCACTGGCTGCCGCAGCTTGGTCCGACTGGCTGGTGGCGTGTGTCATGGCTTCGGGGCTCGTCACTCGTCGTCGAGGGGGAACCCCTGGCGCACCTTGCCGCGGCCAAAATGGCGTCCAAACTGCAGCTCGTAGACCTCGTCCTCATCCTGGGTCTCGACCACCAGCGGGCCCGTGGCCCGGGCCACGCAGAGCAAGCCGTAGCCCTGCTGCCGCAGTTCGCGCGAGAGGCCAAGGGCCTCGCGCTGATCGATCGTTCCCTCCAGCACCCGCACGGCGCAGGCCGTGCAGCAGCCGTTACGGCAGCTGAACGGCAAGGGATCTCCCTGGACCTCGAAGCTGCGCAGGATGTAGTCACCTTCAGGCACGCTGTGGGTGATCACACGGCCTTCCTGGCGCCAATGAACGGTGATGGGATGGCTGGTCATGCTGCTACATTGCCACCTGCCCCAATTGTGCCGCTGGAGAGGTGGCCGAGTGGTCGAAGGCGCAGCACTGGAAATGCTGTATAGGGGCAACTCTATCGAGGGTTCGAATCCCTCCCTCTCCGTATCAA
>VGPQ01000294.1 GCA_016882555.1 Cyanobacteria bacterium M_surface_7_m2_040 | reverse complement strand
GCGAGCCCAGGTGGTGCACAGCGACATGCTGCTGCTCAACAAGTGCGACCTGGTGGATGAGGCGCGGCTCGAAGCACTGGAGCAGGAGCTTCGCGCCATCAAGACCGACGCCCGCATCCTGCGCTCCGTCAAAGGAGAGGTGCCCCTGCCGCTGCTGCTGAGCGTGGGGCTGTTCGAGAGCGACAAGGTGGTGGCCCAGCAGGACCACAGCAACTGCGACCACGACCACGGCCACTGCGAGCACGAGCATGACCATGAGCACGGTCATGAGCACGAGCACGGCCACAGCAGCCATGACCACGGCCACGGGCATGCGCACGAGCACACCCACGCCGATCACCCTGATCATGCGGCGATCGAGGGCTTCACCTCGCTGTCGTTTGACGCGGCAGGCCCCTTCGCCCTGCGCAACTTCCAGAACTTCCTCGACAACCAATTGCCGGCAGGCGTGTTTCGCGCCAAGGGCATTCTCTGGTTCAACGAGAGCGAGCGGCGGCACATCTTTCACCTGGCCGGCAAACGCTTCTCGATTGACGACAGCGACTGGCCCAGCAGCGAACGCAAGAACCAGATCGTGCTGATCGGCAAGAACCTCGATCACGCCAAACTGCGCCAGCAGCTGCAGGCCTGTGTGGCCCCCAACGCCGGCAAGGGGTTTGGCTGAACAGACAGCAGCCATGACGCCATACTTGGGACAGTCATGACCTGACGCTCGATGCGTGCGCCGATCAGCCCCAAAGCTCTGCTTCCCCTGCTCCAGATGGGCGCTGCGGGGCTTGGCCTGAGCCTGCTGGGCATGCTGCCGGCAGCTGCCCACGGCACCGCCGCCTCCGGAATCCTGGGCGGGGCTGGCCATCCGCTGCTGGGGCTCGACCATCTGCTGCTGCTGCTGGCGGTGGGCACCACCAGTGCCCTAGCCGGACCGGCCCTGTTGGCGCTGGCTGCTGGCGGCGCCGTGGCGGGCGCCCTGATCGGTAGCTTCGGCGGCAGCCTGCCGGGCGCCGAACTGCTGGCGGCCCTGGTGATCACGGCCCTGGGCGCAGCCCTGCTGTGGCAGCAGCGCCGGCAACGCCATGACCAGCCGGGTGCAGGTGTGTTGGCCGCCGTGTTGGCCGCTGCAGTGGCGGTTCACGCCCTGCTGCATGGCCTCGAGTCCAGTGGCCAGGCCAGCTGGTGGCTGGGGGCCGCTTTGAGCTCCTGCCTGGTGGTGGGCCTCACCCATTTGAGCATCAGTCGCCTGAAGCCCAGCCTGCGGCAGGCCATTCCCGCGATCCTGATGCTGCTGAGCACCGCGATGGCGGCCTTGGTGCTGGTCTGAACAACGGTCGCCGCACAGGAGCGCCGGCACCAGGGCGGCAAACCGCAGCCTTGGCTACCACCTGGCTTGACGGGGGCCGTTAACGTCGTTGCAATTGCTGCGATCCCATGGCTGAGCTGGTCCTGCTGGCAACGGCTGTGGGTTTGCTGGGTCTGGCCTTCTGGCTCACCGCCGGCTCCGATGACGACAACGGCGGTGGCGGCCTGATGCAGCCCGTGCTGGTGCCCGTACCGGTGCGGCGCAGGGGTTGATCCAGGGTTCAACCTGATCGGCGGTCTGCGGTGATCGCTGACGACGTGATGTAGCAAATATCACGGCCATCGCTTCCATTGGTCACGGCTTCGTTGAGACGCGATCCATAGGGTATTCAGCAACTGCAGGGCAAGCTTTCAAGCCCGCAGAGTGCCGATCCCTATTGAGACATGATGACCAGACCGACGTGGCGCCACACTCTTGGCCTTGGAATCGCGCTGCTCAGCATTTCAGCGATTGTCTGTGGGGAAAACCTCGCCCAGGCTCAGGCTCGAAATCAGGTCGTCAACGTCTATTCCGGGCGTCACTACAACACTGACAAAACGCTCTACGCCGAATTCACCCGGCGTACCGGTATCAAGGTCAACCTGCTCGAAGGTAAGGACGACGAACTGATCCAACGCCTGCGCAGCGAAGGAACCAACAGCAAGGCTGATCTGCTGGTGCTGGTCGATGCGGCCCGGCTCTACAGGGCCCAGGAAGCCAATCTGTTTCGACCGATCAGCTCAGCAGAGCTCAACAAGGACGTGCCGACCAACCTGCGCGACCCCGGCGGCCGCTGGTACGCGCTGACCCGCCGGGCCCGGCCGGTGATGGTCAACACCGCACTGGTGAATCCAGCCCTGATCCGCACCTATGCCGACCTGGGCCGGCCGGAGCTCAGGGGCAAGCTGTGCCTGCGCAACCGGGCCAGCGTCTACAGCCAGTCACTGGTCGCCGATGAGCTGATTCGCCGCGGCGCCACAGCCACCAGCCAATGGCTGCGCGGTGTGATCGCCAACAACAACCAGCCCTTTTACAGCTCCGACACCACCATGGTGCGGGCGGTGGGCCAGGGTCAGTGCGGGGCAACCATCGCCAACCAGTACTACCTGGCCCGCCTGCTGAGCGGCGACAACGCCGCCGACCGCAACACAGCCAGCAAGGTGCGCGTGGTGTGGCCCAACCCCACCCACGTCAATGTCACTGCCGGCGGAGTCACCCGCAGCTCGCGCAATCCGGATGCCGCCAGGCGCCTGCTCGAATTTTTGGCCTCGCCCAGCTCGGGCGAGGGCTATGCCGCCGCCAACAATGAGTATCCGCTCAAGGGCTGGGGCAACAACCCGACGCTGAAACGCTTCGGGACCTTCAGAACTTCG
>VGPQ01000293.1 GCA_016882555.1 Cyanobacteria bacterium M_surface_7_m2_040 | reverse complement strand
TCCTTGCGGAGAAAGGGCCTGCAGCGCCGGGATCAGGCTGCCGTTGGCGTCAAACAGCTCCTCGGGCCGGTAGCTGCGCAGCCAGGCCTCAAGCAGGGCCAATTGCTCCGGGTCGCCCTTGGGGTTTGGCAGCGGCACCTGGTGGGCCCGCCAGAAACCTTCGAGCTTGAGCCCGTGCAGCTGCGCCGGCCCGGTCCAGCCCTTGGGGGAGCGCAGCACGATCATGGGCCACTGGGGTCGCTGCACCAGCTCCGGGTCGGCCAGGCTGCGGGCCTCGGCGCGGATGCTGCGGATGCGGGCGATGGCCTCGTCCATGGCTGCGGCCATCGCCTGGTGCATGGCCATCGGCTCGTGGCCTTCGACGAACAGCGGCTCCCAGCCATAGCCCCGCATCAGGCTGGCCAGCTCGTCTTTGGGAATGCGTGCCAGCAGGGTGGGGTTGGCAATCTTGTAGCCGTTGAGGTGCAACACCGGCAGCACCGCCCCATCGGATGCCGGGTTGAGGAACTTGTTGATATGCCAGCTGGTGGCCAGCGGGCCGGTTTCGGCCTCACCGTCGCCCACGCAAGCCAGGGCGATCAGCTCCGGGTTGTCGAACACCGCCCCGCAGGCGTGCGAGAGCACGTAGCCCAGTTCGCCCCCTTCGTGGATCGAGCCAGGGGTCTCGGGGGTGCAGTGGCTGCCGATGTGCCCCGGAAACGAGAACTGCTTGAAGAAGCGCCGCATGCCGGCGGCATCGCGGCTCTTGTCGGGATAGATCTCGCTGTAGGAGCCGTCGAGGTAGGTGGGCGCCAGCACCCCGGGGGCGCCATGCCCGGGCCCCGACAGGTAGATCATGTCGAGGTGGTGCTCGCGGATCACCCGGTTGGCGTGGGCCCAGATGAATGCCTGCCCCGGGCTCGAGCCCCAGTGGCCCAACAGCCGATTCTTGATGTGCTCGGGCCGCAGCGGCTCGGCCAGCAGCGGGTTGTCCTGCAGGTAGATCATCCCCACCGCCAGGTAGTTGGCGGCACGCCACCAGGCATCGAGCTGGTGCAACGCCTCGTGTGGTGGCGCGCTGGAGTCCATGGCTTGGGTTTGTTCCCTGGCCGGACCGTAGCGATGGATGCCGTTGGCGGCGCCCGCCTGCCGCTAGAGATCGGCAACCAAACACGGGCGCGGCTGGCCTTAGCGTCCTGTGCTGCGCTCTCTGCACCCACCGTTGATGCTGCTGAATCCCTTGTTGCTTGAGATCGGCAGCCACGAGATCGAGGTGGCCGAAACCCTGATTGCGGTGGGGCGCTACCTGATCATCTTTGTGGCGGCTCGGGCCCTCGCCGAGCTGATGGTGCGGCTGCAGTTGCCCACGATCCTGGGTGAGTTGGTGGCCGGTGTGCTGATCGGTGCATCCGGGTTGCACCTGATCCTGCCGCCCGAAACCCATGCGCAGCTGAACGGGTTTCTGCAGAGCACCCTGGCCTCGTTGTCGGGGCTGCTGCCCGACCAGGTCAGCTCCCTCTACAACGAGACCTTCCCCAACCTGCAGTCGGTCTCAACCCTCGGTCTCTACGCCCTGTTGTTTCTGACGGGGCTGGAAAGCGAGCTGGATCAGCTGGTGGCCGTGGGGGTGCAGGCCACCACGGTGGCGTGCACCGGGGTGATCCTGCCCTTTGCTATGGGCACCGCCGGTCTGTACTACCTCTTCCATGTGCCGCTGATTCCTGCGATCTTCGCGGGCGCCGCGATGACGGCCACCAGCATCGGCATCACGGCCAGCGTCTTTGGCGAACTGAAGTTTCTGAAGACCCGCGAAGGCCAGACGGTGATCGGCGCCGCCGTGCTCGACGACATCCTCGGCATCGTGATTCTGGCGGTGGTGGTGGCGCTTGCCGGGGGCGAGGGCTTCAGCGTCGGCCCGATCCTGAAGCTGCTCACCTCGGCGGGGGTGTTTGTGGCGGCGGCCCTGTTCCTGAGCCGCACGGCAGCTCCGGCGTTCGACTGGCTGATCGAGTGGCTGAAGGCCCCCGGCGATGTGGTGGTGGCGGCGTTCGTGGTGCTCACCTTCTGCTGTTTTGCGGCCCAGGCCATCGGACTCGAGGCGGCCCTGGGAGCGTTTGCGGCCGGGCTGATTCTGAGCTCCTCGAAGTGCAGCCACGAGATCCAGGAAACGGCCAAACCCCTGGTGGCCCTGTTTGCCACGATCTTCTTCGTGCTGATCGGCAGCGGTATGGATCTGTCGGTGCTCAATCCCCTGGATCCCGCCAACCGCGAGGGTCTGGTGGTGGCCCTGTTCCTGCTGGTCGTGGCCATCGCCGGCAAGGTGGCGGCCGGCTGGAGCTATTTCAGCAAGGAGAAGACCAATCGCCTGGTGGTGGGCATCGGCATGATGCCCCGCGGTGAGGTGGGTCTGATCTTCCTCGGCCTCGGCACCCAGGCCGGCCTGCTGACCCCGGCGCTGGAGGCCGCGATCCTGATGATGGTGATCGGCACCACCTTCCTGGCGCCCGTTCTGCTCAGACTGGTGCTCTCCGGTCAGACGGGAGGCCCGGACCTTGACCCCCTCGCCGAAATCCCCAGCTGACGCCACGCCCCGGCCTGGCTCGCCCCTGATCCAACTGCTGAGCCGCTGGGGTTTCAGCTGGGTGGGGTGGCGCGACAACCGCCGGGGGGAATGGTGGTTGGCGGCCCAGCTGCTGCTGATCGCCGCCCACCTGTTGCCCCCCTGGCCGGCGCCGG
>VGPQ01000292.1 GCA_016882555.1 Cyanobacteria bacterium M_surface_7_m2_040 | reverse complement strand
CAAACATTTGCTGGGGAGCAGTTGTATCCGACCCTGGTGGATCAGGTTGCCTGTCTGGGTTTTTCATTGATCCAGAACCATGCCTTCCTGGATGGCAACAAGCGCATAGGCCATGCCGCGCTTGAGACCACGCTGATCCTCAATGGTTGTGAACTGAATGCCTCGGTCGATGAATCGGAGGCGTTTGTTCTCGCGGTAGCCAGTTCTCAGATGGATCGTCAGGCCTTTACCCAATGGGTGGAAGAGCACATGGGTTCTTCAACAGGGTGTTGAGGCCTCATCATTTGAACGTACTGCTCACAGCCTCGGCCGGTGTCGTCCCAGCCAGTGGCGCAGGCGCTGCCAAGGCGTGGCTGCAGGAATGACGAGGGGCCAGGGCTCCAGCACCTCGCGGCCCAGGGGCGTGAGCCGCACCCGCTCGGTGAGGCCCTGACCATCGACTTCGCGGCGCAGCACCCCCAGCTGGATCAGCCAGATGAACAGGTCTTCGCAGCGGCGGCTGCCCAGGCGTCTGCGGCATAGGCGCTGCCAGTCGCTGCGTGCGTGCAGCTGGCTGCTGCTGAGGGCGCCGCTCTCGAGCTGCTGGTAGAAAGCCAGCTTGAACGGCAGGCATTGCACGGCCCTGCGGGCGCGTCTGAGCGCACGCGGATCCGTGCTTGTTGGGGCAGCGGTGGTCACACAGAACGGCCTGGCACTGCCATTCTCATGCTTGCGATCTCCTCGTGGCTCCATGCTGCTGCTGGCCTCCGCCTCACCGGCCCGTCGGCGACTGCTGGAGCAGGCGGCTATCCCCCACCGCGTGCAGGTGAGCGGCGTCGATGAAGAGGCCATCGGCCACCCCGATCCAGCCCAGCTGGTGCAACGGCTGGCCCGCGCCAAGGCGGCTGCGGTGCTGCAGACGTTGCCGCCGCCGCCTGCAGGCCAAGCCCCGATCACGGCCGTGTTGGGCTGCGATTCGGTGCTCGCCTTTGAGGGGCAGGTGTTCGGCAAACCTGCCGATGCGGCCGAGGCCATTGCACGCTGGCAGCGCATGGCTGGTGGCTGGGGGGAGCTGCACACGGGGCACTGCCTGTTGGCGGGGCCGTGCGCAGCGGCGCTGATACGCCCCGAACGGCTCACCACCGTGACCACCAGGGTGCAGTTTGCACCGCTCAGCCGTGTCGAGATTGAGGCCTATGTGGCGACCGGTGAGCCGCTGCAGTGCGCTGGCGGCTTTGCCTTAGAGGGCCGGGGCGGATCCGTGGTGGAGGGCATCGAGGGCTGCTACTCCAATGTGATTGGACTGAGTCTGCCGCTGCTGCGCCGCTGGCTCAGTTGAACAGATCGATCAGGAAGTTGCCGATCGCGCGTCCCATGCGTGCATTTGGATTGCTTTCGGGGAGGTAGTTGTTCTGGGTGACATTGAGCACCATGTCAGCCCAGCGGAACTGCCCATTGCGGCCGTTGTCGCTGAACTGCACGGGCCAGCCTCCGCCCGTTCCATCGGCGATCTGGTAGCCCCCGCCGCTCTGCTCGAACACGTAGCGCGGGCCGTTCTGAAATTGCACCTCAAAACGCGGCTGGTAACCCTGACGCACCTCGTTGAGGGCGCAAGCACCGTTGAACACGTTGCTGTTGCCGCGCATCAGCCGGCATAGGCCGGTGTAGCCGCCGGGTGCGGGCTGGGGTGCGGGTCCCGGGGATGGTGCGGGGTAGGGATTGGGCCTGGGCATGCCGCCAAACAGCTGGCTGGTGAGCTGTTGGTTGATGATCGGTTGGCCATAGCCAGCACCACTCCAGCAGCTGGATTGGCGCACATTGCAGCGGCTGCCGTCGCTCAGCTGAAACACAGGGCCCGGCCTTCTGCCGCCCAGGCTGTTGAGGGCGTTTTGCTCGGCAAAGGCACCGAAGTATTGGCGGGTGAGCCCCAGTGAGAGCCCCATGCTGTCGAAGCAGCGTTGGGCGGGTTGGTCGCAGACCACCCCGGCCGAAGGGAACAGCAGCGTTTGCCCCGGCATCGGCTGTGGGTAGGGCGATGGGTTTGGATTGGGAATGGCCAGCGCCGGCGTCCCGCTCAGCAGCAGAGCCAGCAGAGAAACCTTGATGCCAACAGGGTGGCGCTGTTCCATCACGGCAATTGCTGAACGTTGTCCTGGATTCTGATCAGGCCCTTGCGCCTGGTCCGGTCGCCGTCACCAACCACAAAAAAGCCCCCGCTTGGCAGCGAGGGCTTGGAATCTCTTCTTGATCGCCGTGGATCAGTCGAGATCCGGCATGGCGAGGGTGGGCTCGGCCTTGCGGTCGATGCCCTTCTCGAAACCGGCAGCCGCGGCGCGGGCTCGGCCGGCGTGCCAGAGGTGACCCACCAGGAAGAAGAAGGCGAGCACGAACTGGGTCGAGGCCAGCCACTGGCGGATGTTCACGAAGTTAACCGAGTTGGGCTCGGTGATGATGCCGCCCACCGAATTCAGCGAGGCGTTGGGTGCGTGGGTCATGTATTCAGCCGCGCGGCGCACCTGCCAGGGCTGAATGTCGTTCTGGAGTTTGTCGAGGCTCAGACCATTGGGGCCACGCAGGGGCTCCAGCCAGGGACCGCGGAAGTCCCAGAAGCGCATGGTTTCACCACCGAAGATGATTTCGCCGGTGGGCGAACGCATCAGGTACTTGCCCAGGCCGGTGGGGCCCATGGCGGAGCCGATGTTGGCGCCCAGGCGCTGGTCGCGCACCAGGAAGGTGAAGCTCTGGGC
>VGPQ01000291.1 GCA_016882555.1 Cyanobacteria bacterium M_surface_7_m2_040 | reverse complement strand
CCGCCTGGAGCGGGGCGATGGGGCCGCCGAGGTAGAGGCGCAGGCGCCTGCCAATCAGCAGCGGGGCGCCCTGCTGCATGAGTTGGCCGGAGTGGTGGGGCTCAAAGCTGAATCCACCGGCGCAGCAACGCTCTCAGGCAGCAGCGCAGCGGATGGCGGCAGCACCGGCCCCAGCGATGCCGAGATCAACGCCCTGATCGAGCAGCGCCGCGCCGCCAAGGCCGCCAAAGACTTCGCCACGGCCGATGCGATCCGCGCCCAGCTGCTGGAGGCCGGCATTGAGCTGATCGACAAACCGGGCGGCTTCACCGACTGGCTGCGGCGCTGAAAGCTTCAGCAGAGCCCCAGCGCATCGCTTGAAGTGATGAACGGATCGAACAACTGACCGGAACGTTTGCTCCGGCTTCATACAGAGAAGGATGGTCAGCATTTGGACGCTGTGGCCCTGGTGCGTGAACGACGTGCTGGATTCAATGAACGGGTTCTGAAACGGCCCCTGACATCGCCCCCCGCCGATTCACCAACAACGCCAACAGCGCCGACAGCAGCAGCACCACAGCCAGATAAGCCAACGCCAGGCTGTCGCCCTGGAGGCGCAACATCAGGCGCCCCATCACAAACGGGGCCAGGAAGCCGCCGATGTTGCCAAAGGAATTGATGGCGGTGATGCCACCGGCGGCGGCCTGGCCGCCCAGAAACTGCAGCGGAATTGTCCAGGCAGGGCCCAGACTTGAAAAGGCTGACGCCGTGGCAATGCTGATCAGCGCCAGCCGCAGCGGGCCGGCCGCCGCGATCGAGAGCGCCAGGGCCACCGCCGCCAGCGCCAGCGGAATCGCCACAAACAGCCGTTTGTCGCCGTGGCGATCGGCCGCACGCCCCACCAGCAGCATCACCACCACCGCCAGCCCATAGGGGATGGCACTGAGCAGATTCACCAGCGCCGGCGACGGCGACTGCTGGGCCAGGGCATCGCCCACAAAGCGCGGGATCCAGAAACTGAAGCCGTAAAAGCTGGTGGAAATGCCCAGATACAGCACAGCCAACAGCCACAGGCGCCGGTCCCCCCACAGCGCAGCCAGGCCCTGGATGTGACCGGCGCTGGACTGCCGCTGCTGGCTCTCCTGCTGCAGCACCTGCTCCAGCGCATCCGCCTCGACGGGCTGGAGCCAGCTGGCCTGGCGGGGACGGTTGGGCAGCCAGCGCCACACCGCAAACGCCAGCACGATGGCGGGCAGCGCCTCGAGCAGAAACAGCCAGCGCCAACCGGCCAGCCCCAGCAGCCCGTGCATCGACAGCAGCGCCGCCGACACCGGCCCGCCCACGAGACCGGCGACCGGAATGGCAAGCATGAACCCGGCCAGGGTGCGGGCCCGCTGATTTTCAGGCACCCATTGGCTCAGATAAAGGATGATCCCCGGAAAAAACCCAGCCTCAGCAACGCCCAGTAGCAACCGCAGCCCGTTGAACTGGGCCGCCGTGGTCATGAACGCCATCAACGCCGCGATCACGCCCCAGCTGAGCAAGATGCGGCCGATCCAGCGCCGCGCCCCCACCCGATCAAGGATCAGGTTGCTGGGAATCTCAAACAGTACGTAGCCCAGAAAGAAGATGCCTGCCGCAAAGCCATAGGAGGCGCTGTTGAGCCCCAGATCCTTGGAGACACCGGCGGCAGCAAAGGAGACATTGACGCGATCGAGGTAGGCGATCACGTACAGCACAAACAGAAACGGCAGCAGATGCCGCCGCAGCGCCGCCAAGGCCCGATCCAGATCAGCCGTCATCGGATTGCCAGCGCGATGGCCGCAAGCTAACCAGGGCGCCACAAGCTGGCCTGAATGGGGCAATGCTGGCTAGGTTCGGGCAATGCAAGTGAACATGCTTGAGGCGAAAAATCAGCTGTCCCGCCTGGTCAAGGCCGCCCAGGCCGGCGAAGACGTGGTGATTGCCCAGCGAGGAATCCCAGCCGTGCGACTGGTGCCGATCAACCCTGGTGATCAGGCGCCAGACCCATTGGCATGGCTCGCCGCCCACCCCCTGCCGGCGCACCTGAAACGGAGCCACGACGCCATCGAGGCCGAAATCCAGACCGAACGCCAAGCCTGGGACTGAGTTCGGGAGGCTCCCCTGCAATGGCCATGGTCTATCTCGATAGTTGCGTGCTCATCTACGCGCTTGACGAAGATCCCCAATTCGGAGCGCCGGCACGGGCGGCCCTGGCTGAACTGCGGCAACAACACCTGCAACCGGTGATCTCAGCCCTGGTGCGACTCGAATGCCTGGTGCAACCGATGGCGAAAGCCGACAGCGAACGCCTGCATCGCACCCACTCGTTTCTGCAACTGTTTCCTGTGGTGGCCATTCAGGACAGCACCTTCGAGCTCGCCACCGAGCTGCGGGCGCGGCATCGGCTGCGCACCCCCGATGCCCTGCATCTGGCCACAGCCCTGCGTCACGGCTGCACAAGCCTGATCACCAATGACCGGCGCTTGAGCCACGCCACCGGTGATCTGACGGTCCACTGCCTGACTGCCCCCTGAACTCACAACCAATGCACCGGATAGCGGTGTCCCAGGCCACTGAGCCGGTGATACGCCGTAGCTGACAGCACCAGCAGCAGGGCACCGGGCAGCACCGGAAACAGCAGATAGCCAAGCTTGGCCTTGAGCATCACACCCAGCACCGCCAGGGCGCCGGCGGGCGGATGCAGGCAGCGCAGCAGCTGGCCCAGGGCGATCG
>VGPQ01000290.1 GCA_016882555.1 Cyanobacteria bacterium M_surface_7_m2_040 | reverse complement strand
GTTGTCGAGGAAGCGGATGTCTTCGCTGTTCACATAGATGTTGAGGAAGCGGCGCAGCTTGCCGCTCTCATCGCACAGACGGCCCTTCAAGCCGGGGAAACTGGCGTCGAGCGCGTCAATCAGGGCATCGATGCTGGCCGCGTCGAGGGCCACGCTG
This sequence comes from Cyanobacteria bacterium M_surface_7_m2_040, assembly GCA_016882555.1. Lineage (GTDB taxonomy): Bacteria > Cyanobacteriota > Cyanobacteriia > PCC-6307 > Cyanobiaceae > RGUW01. The sequence continues at coordinate 2,587 of VGPQ01000290.1, read as the reverse complement.
GCCTCGTCGTTGGTGAACTTCTGCAGCGGGGTGGGGATCAGAACCTGAACGGCCATGGGGTGTTGGGTGGAGGCGGAGTGTCAGTTGCTGGGCAAGGGGCCCAGCACGGCTCAAACCTGAGGGCTGTGAGCGGCCTGCGCCTGCTGCCAGGCGGCCTTGAAGCTGTCGAGTTGGGCATCGATCAGGTAGGGCTCTCCGATCGCCGAGGCGACCGCCTCGGTCGTCTTGAGGCCATTGCCGGTGATGTAGGCCACGGTCGTTTCCTCGGGGTTGATCTTGCCCTCCTCGACCAGCTTCTTGAGCACGGCGATGGTGGTGCCACCGGCGGTTTCGGTGAACACGCCCTCGGTTTCGGCCAGCAGCTTGATGCCGTCGATGATCTCCGCATCGCTGACGGCGGCGATGCTGCCGGCGGTGCGGTTGGCGATGTCGATGGCGTAGGGGCCATCGGCCGGGTTGCCGATGGCGATCGATTTGGCGATCGTGTTGGGCTTCACCGGCGTGATGAAGTCGCGGCCCTCGGCAAAGGCCTGGGCGATGGGGCTGCAGCCCTGGGCCTGGGCGCCGCTGAAGCGCACCGGCTTCTCGTCGACCAGGCCCACCTTGATGAACTCATCAAAGCCCTTGCGGATCTTGGTGAACAAGGACCCCGAGGCCAGGGGCGCCACGATGTGATCGGGCAGCTGCCAGCCCAGCTGTTCGATCACCTCGTAGCCAAGCGTCTTCGAACCCTCGGAGTAATAGGGGCGCAGGTTGATGTTCACGAAGCCCCAACCGAAGGTGTTGGCCACCTCCGAGCACAGCCGGTTGACCTGGTCGTAGTTGCCCCTCACTGCCATCAGGGTGGGGTTGTAGATCAGGGTGCCGAGCACCTTGCCCAGCTCCAGATCGCTGGGGATGAACACGCAGCACTCCAGGCCGGCATGGGCGGCGATGGCGGCGGTGGAGTTGGCCAGGTTGCCGGTGGAGGCGCAGCTCACCGTGCTGAAGCCCAGCTCGCGGGCGCGGGTGAGGGCCACGCTCACCACCCGATCCTTGAACGACAGGGTCGGCATGTTGACGCCGTCGTTCTTGATGAACAGGCGCTTGAGCCCCAGACGCTTGGCCAGGTTGCCCGCCTGCAGCAGCGGCGTGAAACCGGTGCCGACATCGATCGGATCGCCCTCGATCGGCAAAAACTCGCGGTAGCGCCAGATCGAAGCCGGGCCCGCCTCGATCGTGGCGCGGCTCACGCGCGCGCGAATGGCGTCATAGTCATAGACGACCTCAAGGGGGCCAAAGCACACGTCTTCACAGACGTGGCGGGCGCCGGCCTCGTAGGGATGGCCGCATTCCTTGCAGCGCAGACCGGTAAACGTGGGGCCGGTCGTCGGCGAGCAGGCGAGGGTGGCTGTCACGGGCAATTCCAGCACTGGCTGGAGGCTAACAGCGCTCTCAAACGCCTTGAATTAAGCCCGACTCTGAAGATCGGTTATTTAGGTTGGGCGCCGCCCCTTGTCGTTGGCGGCGCGCTGACTACGTTCTGGCCATGAACGTGCGCCGTTTCCTCCCCGCCCTCCAACCTGGCCAGGTGTGTCGCTGGCTGGCGCTGGCGGCGCTGCTGCTGCTTGGGATCGTGACCGTCTCCAGGCTCACGATCGAATGGCACTGGTTTGCTGAGTTCGACGCCCAGGGCCTGTTGTTGCGGCGTTGGTTGCTGCAGATCACCGCCTTTGTGGTGGTCATGGGACTGGGGGTACCGCTGCAGTGGCAGCAGCTGCAGCGCTGTTGGCGCCTCTGCCAACAGGCCCGCAGCAAGGTGCTGCCGGCGGCGCCGATCCTGCAGCTGGGCCAATGGGGCCTGCTGCTGGCCCTCACCTTGTTGTTGCTGCTGCTGGCCGCCGGGCTCACCTACCTGATGGTGCAGGCCCACGACCTGATCACCGCCCCCTTCAGCGGCCAGGTGATCACCGGCATGCCCGTGCTGACCGATCTGCCCCGGGGGTTGCTGCTCGGGCTGGCCCTGGGCCTGCTGGTGCCGCTGCTGCTGCGGCCGCTGACGACTCTGCGCATCGTGCTGGCGGCAGCCCTGGCCGCCTCGGCCACAGCGCTGGCGAGGGGCTGGAGCCTGTGGCTGCCGGCCCTGCTGGCCGTGCCCTTTGGCAAGCCCGATCCGCTCACGGGTCTTGATCTGCGCTTCACGGTGTTGCAGCTGCCGGCCCTGCAGCTGCTGCTTAGCGTGGTCTGTGCCCAGGCCGTGGTCGGACTGGCGGGCTGCCTGTGGATGACGCTGACCGAAGGCACCAGCCTCAGTGAGCTGCGCTACGGCGGCCTCAGCCGTGAGCAGCAACGGGTGCTGCAGCCCCAGATCGCGGTGCTGGCTCTGGTGCTGGCCGCCAGCAACGCCCTGGCCCCGTTTGATCTGATGGTGCAGGGCAGCGGTGTGGCCAGTGGTGCGGGCTGGGTGGATCTGCACGTGCGACTGCCGCTGCGGGTGCTGCTGGCGGCACTGCTGCTGATCACCGCCCTGGCGCTGCTGCTGCCCAGACCGCGCGGTTGGCTGCGGCGCCAGGGCCTGGTGCCGCTGGTCTCGGCCGCCCTGCTGGTG
>VGPQ01000289.1 GCA_016882555.1 Cyanobacteria bacterium M_surface_7_m2_040 | reverse complement strand
ACCGCGCCCCTGGGCGAGCTGCTGCACGATGCCTTCCGCCGCAACCCCCACAACCTGCGCCTGTTTGGCCCCGACGAGACCGCCTCCAACCGGCTGCAGGCGGTCTACGAGGCCACCAAGAAGGTGTGGATGGAGGAGCTGCTGCCGGAGGACGCCGGCTCAGGCGGCAGCGGCGGCAGCGAGCTTGCCCGCAACGGCCGGGTGGTGGAGATGCTCAGCGAGCACACCCTCGTCGGGATGCTCGAGGGCTACCTGCTCACGGGCCGCTACGGCCTGTTTCACACCTACGAGGCCTTCGCCCATGTGATCGCCTCGATGTTCAACCAGCACGCCAAGTGGCTCGAGAGCTGCCTCAACCACGCCCCCTGGCGCGCCCCCATCGGCCCCTGGACCTGCCTGATCAGCTCCACGGTGTGGCGCCAGGACCACAACGGGTTCACCCACCAGGATCCGGGCTTCATCGATCTGGCCGGCAACAAGAGCGGCCAGGTGGTGCGCGTGTACCTGCCGGCCGACGCCAACACCCTGCTGGCGGTGGCCGAACAGGGGCTGGTGGAGCCCAACGTCTGCAACATCATCGTCAGCGACAAGCAGAAGCACCTGCAGTACCTGACCCTGGAGCAGGCGCGCCAGCACGTGGCCAAGGGCATCGGGCTGTGGAGCTGGGCCAGCAACGATCACCGCGATGGCCAGGCCGATGACCCCGACGTGGTGATGGCCTGCGCCGGCGACATTCCCACCAAGGAGACCCTGGCAGCGGTGGCGATCCTGCGCCGCGAGATCCCAGGCCTCAAGATCCGCGTGCTCAACGTGGTGAAGCTGTTTGCGCTCACCCAGCCGAGCGAGCACCCCCACGGGCTGAGTGATCGGGATTTCGACACCTTGTTCACCACCGACCGGCCGGTCATCTTCAACTTCCATGGCTATCCCTGGCTCATCCACCGGCTCACCTACCGCCGCACCAACCACGCCAACATCCATGTGCGGGGCTACAAGGAGCAGGGGAACATCAACACACCGCTGGAGCTGGCGATGAACAACCAGATCGACCGCTTCAACCTGGTGATCGATGTGATCGACCGGGTGCCGGGCCTAGGCTCACGTGCCGCCCACATCAAGGAGCGCATGAAGGAGGCGATCCTGGCGCACCGTTCCCATGCCCACGAGCACGGCATGGATGCCCCTGAGATCACCCATTGGCGCTGGACCACCGAAGCATGAGCGAGACCGCACCCCTCAACCTGCACCTGCCCACCCCGGCCTGCTACGCCGATCCGCAGCGCAGCGGCCTGCTGGCCCAGGACGTGTTCGAGGGCATGACCGAGCACCTCTTCTACACGCTGGGCAAGCTGGCTCCCACCGCCAGCCGCCATGACCTGTACATGGCCCTGAGCTTTGCCGTGCGCGACCGGCTGATGACCCGCTATCTGGCGGGCATCGAGGCGATCCGCGCCACGCCGGCGCGGGTGGTGGCCTACCTCTCGGCAGAATTCCTGATCGGCCCCCAGCTCAGCAACAACCTGCTGATGCTCGGCATCCAGGACGAAGCCGCTGAAGCCCTGCGCCGCTTCGGCATCAACGACATCGGCGAGATCCTCGACGTCGAAGAGGAACCCGGCCTCGGCAACGGCGGCCTCGGACGGCTGGCGGCCTGTTTTCTCGAATCGCTGGCGAGCCTGGAGATCCCGGCCACCGGCTACGGCATCCGCTACGAGTTCGGCATCTTCGACCAGCTGATCCGCGACGGCTGGCAGGTCGAGATCACCGACAAATGGCTCAAGGCCGGCTGGCCCTGGGAAATCCCCCACCCCGACCAGGCCTGCTTCGTGGGCTTCGGCGGCCACACCGAAACCTTCCGCGACGAGCACGGCAAGCTGCGCTCCCGCTGGATCCCCGCCGAACACGCCATCGGCATTCCCCACGACGTGCCGGTGCTGGGCTACCGGGTCAACACCTGCGACCGGCTGCGGCTGTGGCGCGCCGATGCCACCGAGAGCTTCGACTTCTACGCCTTCAACATCGGCGACTATTACGGCGCCGTCGAAGAGAAGGTGGGGAGCGAGACCCTCTCCAAGGTGCTCTATCCAAACGACGGCACCGACGAGGGCCGCCGCCTGCGGCTCAAGCAGCAGCACTTCTTTGTGAGCTGCTCGCTGCAGGACATGATCCGCAGCCTGGATGAGCGCGGCATTCCGGTGCGCGAATTCCCGGATCACTGGGCCGTGCAGCTCAACGACACCCACCCGGCGATCGCGGTGGCCGAACTGATGCGGCTGCTGCTCGACGACAAGCTGCTCGACTGGGACGAGGCCTGGGCGATCACCACCGCCTCGGTGGCCTACACCAACCACACCCTGCTGCCCGAAGCGCTGGAGCGGTGGGGCCTGGATCTGTTCGGCTCGCTGCTGCCGCGCCACCTGGAGCTGATCTACGAGATCAACCGCCGCTTTCTGCAGCAGGTGCGGCTCAAGTACCCCGGCAACGACCAGATCCTCAGGCGGGTGTCGATCATCGATGAGGACGGCCCCAAGGCGGTGCGCATGGCCCACCTGGCCACGGTGGCCAGCCACCACGTCAACGGCGTGGCCGCCCTGCACAGCGAACTGGTGAAGTCAGAACTGTTCCCCGACTTCGCCGCCATCTGGCCAGGCAAGTTCACCAACGTGACCAATGGCGTCACCCCGCGGCGCTGGCTGGCCCTGGCCAACCCCGAGCTGCGCGCCCTGCTCAACGACACCATCGGCG
>VGPQ01000288.1 GCA_016882555.1 Cyanobacteria bacterium M_surface_7_m2_040 | reverse complement strand
ACCTGCAACGAATGCAGCCAGCGCCATGGCGATCCCGAGCGCTTCCACTGCCGGGTGACGATCGCGTCTCCAAACAACACCGAGGCGCTCAACGGCGAGGGGCTGGGGCCGTCACGCCGCGGCGCCGAGCAGGCCGCTGCCCGTGACGCGCTGAAGCTGCTCAAGCTGAGTCCAAACAACAGAAGCTCCGACACAGCGGCCCCATGACCAGTGGTGTCAGGGCCGATTCGAGCCGACCGTCTTGGCGCCTCAGACCGCCTCGAGCAGCTTCAGGGGCATGGTGATGAGCTTGTCCCAGTTGCCGCCCTCGAACAGCACCGCAGCCCGCTGGCCGCTGATGCGCTGCACGAAGCCTTTGTAGCCGTTGTAAATGGAACGGGCATCCCGCACCACCACCGTGGAGCCGGGCAGGATCGGCAGATCGGCCATGGCCTTGGGCTGAAGCATTGTGAGCTGATTATGGAGACTCCTGAAGACCTGCTGGTCGTAGGCAAGGTTGTGGCCGCCCAGGGCCTGCGCGGTGAGCTGCGGATCCTGCCCCTGAGCGACTTCCCCGAACGCTTCACCAGCCCGGGCCCACGCTGGCTCCGCCGCCAGCCTGCGCCTGCGCAAACGGTGGAGCTCACCGCCGGCCGGCAGCTGCCGGGCAAGGAGCTGTTCGTGTGTCGCCTCAAGGGGATCGACGACCGCAACGCCGCCGAAGCCCTGGTGGACCATGAGCTGCTGGTGGCTGCCAGCGACCGCCCCCCGCTGCAGCCAGGTGAATTTCACCTGCTCGATCTGGTGGGCCTGGAGGTGCGGCTGCTGGAGCCCAACAGCGAACCCGCTGCGGCAGCGGCGATCGGCACGGTCACGGATCTCGTTCACGCCGGCAACGATCTGCTGGCGGTGCAGCTCAGCGCCAAAGCAAGCAACCCTGGCAGCCCCGGTTCAGGGCGCTCGATCCTGATTCCGTTTGTGGAGGCGATCGTGCCCGAGGTGCACCTGGAGGAGGGCTGGATCGGAATCACCCCCCCGCCAGGACTGCTGGAGCTTTGAGCAAGGCCTGCAGCAGCGCAGGGTGAACAGACGGCGTTGAAGCCTGGCTTTGAATGGAGCCAGCAAACCAAGGCCATGAGCTCGCGTTCCCTTGTTCCGGTGATCCTGTGCGGCGGCACCGGCACACGCCTCTGGCCCCTGTCGCGCGCCACCTATCCCAAGCAGTATTGGGCGCTGGCGGGCAGTGGTGAAGAGACCCTGCTGCAGCAGACCCACCAGCGCCTGCAGGGCCTGGCCAACCTGGCGCCGCCGCTGCTGATCTGCAACGAGGACCACCGCTTCATCGTGGCCGAGCAGATGCGCCAGATCGGGGTGGATCCGGCCGGCATCCTGCTCGAGCCGATCGGCCGCAACACCGCTCCCGCTGTGGCCGTGGCCGCCCTGCAGGCCAGCAGCAGCGGCGCCGACCCGCTGCTGCTGGTGCTCGCCGCCGACCACGTGATCGCCGATGCCGAACGCTTCCGAGCCACGGTGCAGGCGGGCTGCCCCGCCGCCGAAGCCGGCCAGCTGGTGACCTTCGGGATTGTGCCGACGGCGCCCGAAACCGGGTATGGCTACATCGAAGCGGCCGAGCCGGTGCCAGCGGGAAGCTCCCATGAGGCCGCCAACCTGCAGCCGGTGCCGATCGCGCGGTTCGTGGAAAAACCCGACCGCGCCACCGCCGAGCAGTTTCTGGCGTCGGGCCGCTTCACCTGGAACAGCGGCATGTTCCTGTTTCGGGCCAGCGCGATCCTGGCCGAACTCGAGCAGCACGCCCCGGAGGTGCTGCGCGCCTGCCGTTCAGCTCTCGAACACGACAGTGCCGATCTCGATTTTCTCAGGCTGGAGCGGGAAGCCTTTGCCGGCTGCCCCAACGTGGCCATCGACGTGGCAGTGATGGAGCAAACCAGCCGCGGGTCCGTGCTGCCCCTGGATGCGGGCTGGAGCGATGTGGGCAGCTGGAGCGCCCTGTGGGAAACGGCCGCTCGCGACGGCAGCGGCAACGTGCTGCGCGGCCGGGTGATCAGCGAAGACAGCCGCAACTGCTACCTGCGCAGCGAACACCGGCTGGTGGTGGGGCTAGGGATCGAGGACCTGGTGGTGGTCGAAACCGACGACGTGGTGCTGGTGGCCGGCCGCGACCGGGCCCAGGACGTGAAAGCGATCGTGGGCCGGCTCGAGGCCGAGGGCGCCTCCGAAAGCAAGGCCCACCGCCGCATCTACCGGCCCTGGGGCCACTACGACGGCGTCACCGAAGGGGAGCGCTGGCAGGTCAAGACGATCGTGGTCAATCCCGGCGCCTCGCTCTCCCTGCAGATGCACCACCACCGCGCCGAGCACTGGATCGTGGTCAAGGGCACCGCGGTCGTTGAAAAAGACGGCAGCCAGGAGCTGGTGGGCGAGAACCAGAGCACCTACATCCCCCTGGGCTGCAAGCACCGGCTCTCCAACCCCGGCCAGATCCCGGTGGAGCTGATCGAGGTGCAGAGCGGCCCCTACCTGGGCGAAGACGACATCGTGCGCTTCGAAGACGTCTACGGCCGCAGCGACGTGGCGGTGAGGGCCTGACCTGGCGGGGCGAGGTGACACTCGTCCAAAAGGAGATCCTCAGGGACCGCTGTGCTCCAGGAGCCAACCGAAGCTTTAACCGATGCTCGCGGAGGGGGTCCTCACTCAACGGTGACGCTCTTGGCCAGGTTGCGCGGTTGATCGACGTCCAGGCCGCGGT
>VGPQ01000287.1 GCA_016882555.1 Cyanobacteria bacterium M_surface_7_m2_040 | reverse complement strand
TGGCGAGCCAACCGCTCGGCCAGCGCCTGTGGATCACGGTCAACCAGCAGATTTTGACGCCGAAACAGCAGTGGCGAGGAGGCGACCGTGGTGTCTTCGATTGTCACAAGAGCCTTGTCACACGATCGAGGCAGCTAGCCCGTAGCGGAAGCGGGTTGCCAAGCGCTGAATGGATCAACGGCCGCTACCAGCCTGAACCAGGACAGCCGTGGGAAGCACAGCTGATCTGCTGGGCTTTCCTACTCCACACCCACGCCAATGGTTCAACTGAGCACAAAACCACACAACAAAGCCCGCTCCAGCTGAGCACTGGCCGCATCCACAGGCACCCGATCGTGGGCGCAAAAGACGCATCCATTGACTCAAAACGACATTTCAATCAACAACGACCGGGTCCCCTGACCCCGGCGCCCCTGGCTGCCATGACCAGCTTGGAAGCAGTGATCCTGCCACCATGCCGAACGGTCAACCCAACGTTTTGATCCTCTGGGGCGATGACATCGGCCAGAGCAACCTCAGTTGCTACAGCGACGGTCTGATGGGCTACCAGACCCCCAACATCGACCGCATCGCCCAGGAAGGCGGCCGCTTCATCCACTACTACGCCGAGCAGAGCTGCACCGCAGGGCGCGCTGCCTTCATCACGGGACAGAGCGTGTTTCGCACCGGCCTCAGCAAGGTGGGCCTACCCGGGGCAGAGCTGGGCTTCAGGGCCGAAGATCCGACAATTGCCGAGTTGCTCAAACCGCTGGGCTACCGCACCGGCCAGTTCGGCAAGAACCACTTCGGCGATCGCGACGAGCATCTGCCCACGATGCACGGCTTTGATGAATTCTTCGGCAACCTGTACCACCTCAATGCCGAAGAAGAGCCCGAGCTGCGCGATTACCCCAAACCTGAAGACTTCCCGAACTTCAAGCAGCGCTATGGCCCGCGCGGCGTGCTGCACTGCTGGGCCAACGGCGATGGAACGCAGCGGATCGAAAACACCGGTCCGCTGACCCGCAAGCGCATGGAAACAGCCGATGACGAGTTCATGGCTGAGGCCAAGCGCTTCATTCGCGAGGCCGTGGCTTCGGGTGAGCCCTTCTTCGTGTGGTTCAACACCACCCACATGCACTTCCGCACCTACGCCCGGCCCCAGGATGTGGGCCGTAGCGGCCGCTGGCAGTCGGAGTACCACGACGTGATGATCTATCACGACGCGTGCATCGGCGAGATGCTGGGTCTGATCGACGAGCTGGGCATCGCCAACGACACGATCGTGATGTACGGCACCGACAACGGTCCGCACATCAACAGCTGGCCGGATGCGGGGATGACGCCGTTCCGCAACGAGAAGAACAGCAACTGGGAAGGGGCCTACCGGGTGCCGGCCCTGGTGCGCTGGCCCGGCCGGATCGCCCCGGGCAGCCTGTTCACCGGCATTGTCAGTCACCTCGACTAGCTGCCGACCCTGCTGGCCGCCGCGGGTGAACCCGACATCAAGGAGAAGCTCAAGGCCGGGCACCAGGTGGGCAACAAGACATTCAAGATCCACCTGGACGGCTACAACATGCTCGATTACTGGACGGGCAAGAGCGACACGAGCCCACGGGTGGAGTTCTTCTACTTCTCCGACGACGGTGATCTGACGGGACTGCGCTACGACAACTGGAAATTCGTGTTTGCCGAGCAGCGCGCCACGGGTACCTGTCAGATCTGGGCGGAACCCTTCGTGCAACTGCGGGTGCCGAAGATCTTCAACCTGCTGACCGATCCCTACGAACGGGCCGACATCACCTCCAACACCTACTGGGACTGGATCTTCGATCACGTCTTTCTGCTGGTGCCGGCCCAGGCCTATGTGGCCCAGTTTCTTAAGACCTTCAAGGAGTTCCCGCCCCGCCAGAAGGCGGCCAGCTTCTCGGTGCAGCAGGTGCTCGACAAGATGGAATCGAGCATCGGCGGCTCTTGATGCAGAGCACCAGAGCGAGGGCTCAGGGCCCGGGCCGTCCCCCATCTACGGGGATGGTCTGGGTTCCCGGTGGGGAATTCGTGATGGGCTCGGACCATCACTACCCCGAGGAAGCCCCCGCCCACACGCAGGAGTTCCATGGCTTCTGGATGGACCGAACCCCGGTGACCAACGCCCAGTTTCAGACGTTCGTCAAGGCAACGGGGTACCGCACCGAGGCCGAATGTTCTGCCAATCCACTGGATTACCCAGGCGCAAACCCACAGCAGCTGCAACCGGCCTCGATTGTGTTTGTGGCGCCGCAAGCAACCGTGGCCGTCAACGACACCCACCAGTGGTGGCAGTACATCCCCGGAGCCTTCTGGCGACATCCCGAAGGACCGGGCAGTTCGATCAAGAGACGGGAGCAGCATCCCGTGGTGCATGTGACCCACGCCGATGCCCTGGCCTATGCCCACTGGGCGGGCAAGCAATTGCCCAGTGAGGTCGAATGGGAGCGGGCCGCCCGCGGCGGATTGGCTGATTGCGAATACGCCTGGGGCGATGAGCTGCACCCCAACGGGCAGATGCTGGCCAACACCTGGCAGGGAGCATTCCCCCACCACAACAGCAAGGCCGATGGCTGGGAGCGCACCTCGCCGGTCGGCAGCTACCCCGCCAACGGCTACGGCCTGCTCGACATGATCGGCAATGTGTGGGAGTGGACCGACAGCTGGTACAGCCCTTCACACCACGATGCCGAACCGTCTGGTGCGGCAGGGTGTTGCAGCACGGCCGAATCCCAGGCGCGCATGGCACGGCAATC
>VGPQ01000286.1 GCA_016882555.1 Cyanobacteria bacterium M_surface_7_m2_040 | reverse complement strand
CTCCATGCTCTCGGTGAGGTTGTCGGCATAGAGCAACGCCACCCCCTCGACGTGCCGGGCGGCGCGGCCGATGGTCTGAATCAACGAACGCTCGGCCCTCAGGAAGCCCTCCTTGTCGGCATCGAGGATCGCCACCAGCGACACCTCAGGCAGATCGAGGCCCTCGCGCAGCAGGTTGACCCCCACCAGCACGTCGTATTCGCCGTTGCGCAGGTCCTGGATGATCTCGATGCGCTCGATCGAGTGGATCTCCGAGTGCAGGTAGCGCACCCGCACGCCGTTCTCGGCCAGATAGTCGGTGAGGTCCTCGGCCATGCGCTTGGTGAGGGTGGTCACCAGCACCCGCTCCTGCTTGGCAGCCCGCACACGGATCTCGCCCAGCAGGTCATCGACCTGGCCATCGGTGGGGCGCACCTCCACGATCGGATCGAGCACGCCGGTGGGGCGGATCACCTGCTCCACCACCTGCCCGTGGCTCTGCTCCAGCTCCCAGTTGCCGGGCGTGGCGCTCACAAAGATCGTCTGACGCGCCTTCTGCCAGAACTCCTCGCCTTTGAGCGGGCGGTTATCGGCAGCAGACGGCAGGCGGAAGCCATGCTCGATCAGCACCTGCTTGCGTGACTGATCGCCGTTGTACATGGCCTGCAGCTGGCTGCAGGTGACGTGCGATTCATCGACCACCAGCAGCCAGTCGTCGGGGAAGTAGTCGATCAGGCACTCGGGCGGGGTGCCCGCTTCACGGCCGGCCAGGTGGCGGGCGTAGTTCTCGACGCCGTTGCAATAGCCGACCTGCTCGAGCATCTCGAGGTCGTAGGTGGTGCGCTGCTCCAGCCGCTGGGCCTCCAGCAGCCGCCCCTGGCTGTTGAGCACGTCCAGGCGCTCGCGCAGTTCGGCGCGGATCGCCTTAATCGCCTCGGCCAGGCGCTCCTTGGGGGTGACGAAGTGCTTGGCCGGGTAGATGTTGATCGCATCCAGCGTCTGCAGGATCTCGCCGGTGGTGGGGTCGACGTAGCGGATTGCCTCCACCTCATCGCCGAACAGCTCGATGCGCACCAACCGGTCCTCGTAGGCCGGGCCGATCTCGAGCACATCACCGCGCACGCGGAAGCGCCCGCGCGAGATCTCCAGGTCGTTGCGGGAGTACTGATTGTTGACCAGCTCCCGCAGCGAACCGCGCAGGTTGAGGGTCTCGCCGACCTGGAACCTGACCGCCGCCTTGAGGTATTCGCTGGGAATCCCCAGACCGTAGATGCAGCTGATCGAGGCGACGACGATCACGTCGCGCCGTTCAAACAGCGAGCGCGTCGCCGAGTGGCGCAGCATGTCGATCTCCTCGTTGATCGACGCGGTCTTGGCGATGTAGGTGTCCGAGACCGGCACGTAGGCCTCGGGCTGGTAGTAGTCGTAATAAGAGATGAAATATTCGACCGCGTTGTTCGGAAAGAACTCGCGCAGCTCGTTGCAGAGCTGGGCCGCCAGGGTCTTGTTGTGGGCCAGCACCAGCGCCGGACGCCCGGTCTTGGCGATCACATTGGCGATGGTGAAGGTCTTGCCGGTGCCGGTGGCCCCCAGCAGGGTCTGGTAGCGCTCGCCGCCCTCAACAACACCCGCCACCAGACCCTTGATGGCACCTGGCTGATCGCCCTTGGGTTCGTAGGGCGCCTGCAGTTGGTAAGGGTTGAGCATCAACCCATTCTCGGGCAGCACAGCTGAGGTCGTGGCCAAAAACAACCCGCCCGGGCGGTCAAGCCCAGGCGGGATTCATGGATGAGCTGAATGGCGCGAAGGTGCTTGCGTTCAGACCGCCGCTTTCAAAGCGCTGCCCAGGGCTTCACGCAAACTGCGCACCACGGCCACCATGGCCAGTTCATCGTTGAGCTTGTTGACGGCGCTGCCCACACCGACGCCAGCGGCGCCGGCGGCGATGGCCATCGGCAGGGTCACGGCCGACAGACCCGAGGCGCACAGCACAGGCAGCTCAACGGCGCGGCTGATGCCATGGGCTGCGGCCAGGGTGGGGGCGGCCTTTTCGATCAGGCCAAGGCTGCCGGCGCTGCACGGTTTGGCGCTGGTGCCGCCCTCGGTCTGAATCAGGTCGGCACCGGCGGCCTCCAGATCGATGGCCAGCTGCTCCTGCTGATCCAGAGGCAGCACGTGGGGCACGGTGACGCTCAGCACCACCTGGGGCAGCAGGGCGCGGGTGCGGCGGGTGAGCTCCAGCACCTCTTCGGCACCAAAGACGATGCCCTGGGGGTAGAAGCTGTCGAAGTTGCCGATTTCGACCATGTCGGCCCCGGCACTGACGGCAGCGACAAACAGCTCGGGCTCGACGGCGCTGACACAGATGGGCAGGCCCGGGGCGACTTCGCGCACCAGGCGCACCAGGGCTGCATCGCAGGCCACATCGATCAGATCGGCGCCGCCGGCGGCAGCCGCGCGGGCCACCCGCGCCACACTGGTGGCATCGAAGTTGTTGAGGCCAGCGATCACCTTGAGGGCGCGGCGCTCAGCCAGAGAGCTCACAAGGGCAGCGGGCAGGCTGGACAGACGCGACATGGGGCAGGTCGATCAGGATGGGGTGATTCTCCCACCCCAGGCGCTGGAGCGGGCCTGGAGCAGGGAGCACCTGCGCTTGCACCGCTGGCTGCTTCAGCAGCCAGCCCTGCTGCCTCAGGGTGCGCCGTTGTTGCTGGCGGTCTCTGGCGGTCAGGACTCGATGGCCCTGTTGGGCCTGTTGCTTGGGCTTCAGCGCCTGCATCACTGGCGTCTGTACCT
>VGPQ01000285.1 GCA_016882555.1 Cyanobacteria bacterium M_surface_7_m2_040 | reverse complement strand
GGCCAGCTGGGCGTACTTGTCGTCAGCGGCCCGGTACCCGGCGGCGCACACCACCCAGCTGCGGTAGGGCGAATCGTCCAGTCCCAGCAGCCGGTCGTAGGCGGAGGGGTCAAAGCCCTCGATCGGGCAGGTGTCCACCTCCAGCAACGCCGCGGCGGTCATGAAGGTGCCCAGGGCGATGTAGACCTGGCGGCCCACCCATTCGGCGATCGCCTGGGCGGGCACCTGCTCGTGCTCGACCAGATTGCGGCGCATCAGATCGGCATAGAAGGCGAGCTGGTCGGCCTCCAGATGGCGGGCCTGGCAGGTTGCCGCGATCAGGCGGTCCAGGTCGGCCTGCTCGATGCAGCGGCGCCCCAGGAACACCACCAGCTCCGAGCAGTCGGTGATCTGGCTCTGATCCCAGGAGTGGGGCCGCAGCTGCCGGCGCAGCTCCGGGTCACGCACCTGCAGAAACTTCCACGGCTGCAGGCCGTAGCTCGACGGGCTCAGCACCAGGCTCTGCTGCAGCGCGTCCCAGGTGGCCTCCGGGATCGTGCGGCCCGCCTCGAAGGCCTTGGTGGCATAACGCCAGCGCAGGGCCTGCTCCAGCGTGTGCGGGGTGGTCGGCATCGGGCTCAGATGGTCAAACCAGGATTGTGAAGCAGGCTCAGCGTCGGTTCAGGGCCGCCGCCAGCAGGGGCTCCAGCTCGGCTGCGCTGAGCGCGGTCACCACGAACACCTCCTGCACGCTGCCGCCTCGGCGGGCCACGAGCTTGTGGCCCCCCTGGATCGGGGTCGAGATGCGTAGCTGCAGCTGGGGGCTGCGGCCCCGCACGCGGCCGATCACCGCCGGAGTGATCGTGTCGATGGCCGGCGCGCTGGCCAGCCGCCGCAGCACCGGAATCAGCCCGTCGAGGTAGGTGCTGTGCGTGATCACCAGACGGCCCATGGCTGCCCCGGCGCTCAGGCCGCCTCGAGCGGGGCCATGGTGAGGCCTTCGGCGCCCAGCTGCTGGTGGATCAGTTCGGCCTGCTCCTGCGGTCCGCACCACACCACGGCGGCACCCTGGCCATCGATCTGGTGGGCCAGCTCCCAGGCGCGGTCAGGGGTCATCGCGGGCACGTAGCGCACCAGGCAGTCGACCACATGCACAAACGTGTTCACATCGTCGTCCAGCACCACCACCTTCCTGTGGGGGTAGGGCTTGCGCACCAGCAGCTGTTGGCTGCTGCGTTCGATCGAACTGGACATCACGGCACGGGGTGCTGGCCACAGCCTTGGCAACAAACCAATGCAGCAGCCCAAAGCTGGGGTCGAGGCTAGGTAAACTCGCACAACGCTGTTGCACCCTTGCGATGCTGATCACTGTCGGCTGGGCCGCCTTGGCCGCCATGTTCACGTTCTCCATCGCCATGGTGGTGTGGGGCCGCAACGGTGACGGCAGCATCAATTTCTGAGTGGGCGAGCTGTTTCAGGATCCTGGTCAGGTCCTCTCGCTGACGGCGGCCGCCTTGTTGGTGTTCGTCAGTGTGGGCGTGATCTATCTCTCAACGGTCGAGTGGCGTGACCGACGCCGGCGCAAGCAGCAGGAGCGCAAGGCCCGTTCGTGACACGCTCTGCCGCCCTGGCTCCCTGGGCCTGGTCGCGGGCTGGCGAGCTGCTGCAACAACCCCTTGATCCGTGCCCGCCCGCCCCGCAAGGTGCGAGCGGCGGGCCAACGGACGCGGCTCAGGTGCATGCCCTGCTTGAGCAACTCCCTTGGGCGACCCATCCGGAGTCGGCTGAGCTCCCCGACCCTGCCCAGGCCACGGCGCTGCTGGCCACCGTCCATGGCCTGGGCAACGCCAGCGATGCTGCCGCGCAAGGCCAAGAGCAGCTGCGCGCCGCCGCCGATCGGTTGCGGACGGCGCTGGTGGGAGAGACGGTCACCTACGTCATCAACCGCAATCTCAACCTCAGCAACCACTGCGTCAAACACTGCAGTTTCTGCGCCTTTCGCCGCGACCCCGGCAGTCCAGGGGCGTTCTGGTTGAGTCGCGATGTGCTGCAGGCCAAGGCCAGTGAGGCCCAGCGCCGCGGTGCCAGCGAACTGTGTGTGCAGGGCGGTCTCAACCCTGAGGCCCGCCTCAACGGCAGCCTGCTGGCCTATGCCGAAGCGCTGCTGGCCGATCTGCTGCAGGCGGCGCCGGGCATCCATCTGCATGCGTTTTCGCCCCAGGAGCTGCTGTTCATCGCCGAAGGCGACGGTGTGCCTCTGGATGTGGTGCTGCAGCGGCTGCAGCAGGCCGGGCTGGCCTCGGTGCCGGGCACCGCTGCCGAGGTGCTCAGCGAGCCGCTGCGGCGGGTGCTCTGCCCCGAGAAGCTCAGCGCCCGCAGCTGGGTGGCGGTGATGCTGCAGGTGCACGCCCGGGGGCTGCCGGCCACCAGCACCCTGATGGCGGGACACATTGAGTCCCCAGCCGACCGCGCCGCCCATCTGCTCACCCTGCTGCAGATCCAGCGGCACGCCAAGCAGCAGGGGCTGCCCGGGTTCAGTGAATTTGTGCTGTTGCCGTTTGTGGGCCAGGCGGCGCCTGCCCCGTTGCGGCAGCGGGTGGGGCGTGATCAGCCTGACCTCGAGGCGATGCTGCTGTTGACGGCGACCGCCCGGTTGCTGCTGGGCCCGTGGATCCGCCATCACCAACCCAGCTGGGTGAAGCTGGGGCTGGCCGGCGCCACCGAGGCCCTGCGCTGGGGTGCCGACGATCTGGGTGGCACCCTGATGGAGGAGCACATCACCACCATGGCAGGCGCC
>VGPQ01000284.1 GCA_016882555.1 Cyanobacteria bacterium M_surface_7_m2_040 | reverse complement strand
CCAGGCCGCGGGTGATCTTGCGGGTCACGAAGGTCTCGCCGCGCCGCGGTGATTCGTGGTTGAACAGGATGCCGTTGCAGGCATACATCCCGTAGCTCTCGCGGTAGTTGACCGTGATCCAGTAGGCATACAGCTTGGCCACGCCATAGGGGCTGCGCGGATAAAACGGCGTGCTCTCTTTTTGGGGAATCTCCTGCACCAGGCCGTACAGCTCGCTGGTGCTGGCCTGGTAGATGCGGGTCTTGGCGCTCAGCCCCAGAATCCGCACCGCCTCGAGGATGCGCAGGGTGCCTAAGGCATCGCTGTTGGCGGTGTATTCGGGCGACTCAAAGCTCACCTGCACATGACTCTGGGCGCCCAGGTTGTAGATCTCGTCGGGCTGCACCTGCTGCACGATACGGATCAGGTTGGTGCTGTCGGTGAGATCGCCGTAATGCAGCACCAGCCGCGGATCGCTCTCGTGCGGGTCCTGGTACAGGTGATCGATGCGGTCGGTGTTGAAGCTGCTGGCGCGCCGCTTGATGCCATGCACCAGATAACCCTTCTCCAGCAGCAATTCGGCCAGGTAGCTGCCGTCCTGGCCGGTGATGCCGGTGATCAGGGCGACACGACCGGTGCAGCTGCTGGTCATCGCAATAGCCCTGGCTCTTCGTTGGCTCGATTCTGCAGGACACCAGCCATGGCACGGATGTCAATCGCTGGCAGAGTTCAAGCGATGCTCCGCTCCACCAGCGCTCTCTCGCCTTGGCCCATCTGCTGATCACTGGAGGTGCCGGCTTCATCGGCAGCCACACGGCCCTGGTGTTGCTCGAGGCGGGCCACAGCCTTGTGGTGCTCGACAACTTTTCCAACAGCAGTCCCGAGAGCCTGCAGCGCGTGAAGGCGCTCGCAGGGCTGGCCGATGACGCGCGTCTGCAGGTCATCGAGGGCGACATCCGCAACCCGGCCGATCTTGACCGGGCCTTTGGCGCCGCCCACAGCATCGACGGAGTGATTCACTTCGCCGGCCTCAAGGCCGTCGGCGAATCGGTGCAGCAGCCGCTGCGCTACTGGGACGTGAACGCCAACGGCAGCCGCTGCCTGATCGAAGCCATGCAGCGCCACAGCTGCCGCACAATCGTGTTCAGCAGCAGCGCCACCCTCTACGGCTTTCCCGAAACGGTGCCGATCAGCGAGACGGCACCGGTGCAGCCGATCAACCCCTACGGCCACACCAAAGCGGCCGTGGAGCAGCTGCTGGCCGATGTGAACGCCTGCGAGCCAAGCTGGCGCATCGCGCGGCTGCGCTACTTCAACCCCGTGGGCGCCCACCCCAGCGGCCGCATTGGCGAAGACCCGGGCGGCATTCCCAACAACCTCTTCCCCTTCATCAGCCAGGTGGCGGTGGGGCGGCGCCCCCAGTTACAGGTGTTCGGCGGTGACTGGCCCACCCCCGACGGCACCGGCGTGCGCGACTACATCCATGTCATGGATCTGGCCGAAGGGCACCGGGCCGCCCTCGACCGATTGCTGAGCCACGAACCCGAGCTGCTCACCCTCAACCTGGGCAGCGGCCTGGGCTGCTCAGTACTCGAGCTGGCAGCAGCTTTCGAAGCCGCCAGTGGCAAACCAGTGCCCTACACGATTGTCGATCGGCGCCCCGGTGATGCCGCCAGCACCGTGGCCGACCCCAGCCGCGCCGCCGAACTGCTGGGCTGGCGCACCCGGCGCAGCATCAGCGACATCTGCCGCGACGGTTGGGTCTGGCAAAGCGCCAATCCCCAAGGGTATGACGTGTGAGCACCTGATCTTGGCGGGGGGCGGCCACAGCCATGCCCTGCTGTTGCGCCTCTGGGCGATGCAGCCCAGGCGCAAACCCAACGCCTGGATCAGCCTGGTGAGCAGAGGCAGCACGGCGCTCTACTCGGGCATGGTGCCAGGCCTGGTGGCCGGCCTTTACAGCCGGGATGACTGCGCCATCGACCTGCGCCGCCTGGCCGATCAGGCCGGTGTGAGCTTCGTGCAGGCCGAGATCATCGGGCTGGATCTGGCCCAGCGGCAGCTGCTGCTGGCCGGCCGGCCGCCGCTGCGCTTCGACTGGCTCAGCCTGGATGTGGGGGCCGAAACCGCCCCGCCGCAGCCGCAGCCGCCGCAATGGCTGGCCGTCAAACCGTTGGAGCCGTTGCTGCACCACTGCGACGCGCTGCAACCGGACCAGAACCTGCAACTGCTCGGCAGCGGCGCGGCCGCCGTGGAGCTGGCCCTGGCCCTCAAGGCCCGGGGCCACAAGGTCCGGTTGCTCAGCAAACCCACCGGTCTGGAGCTTGGCTCCGGGGCCGCCAGCCGCCTGCTTAGCCAAGTGCTCACTGCGGCAGGCATCACGGCCGACGCGGCTGATCGCGGAGACCGCCCCGCTGGCGAGAGCCCTGTGATCGCATGCACCGGCAGCCGTGCCCCCGCCTGGCTGGCCGCCAGCGGCCTGCCTGCGGGCGAGCGCGGCCGGGTATTGACCGGCCCCAGCCTGCAGGTGGTTGATCAGCCCAGGCTGTTCGCCAGCGGCGACTGTGCTGTGATCGCCGGCGCCGAGCGGCCCCCTTCGGGCGTGTGGGCCGTGCGGGCCGCCCCGGTGCTGGCAACCAACCTGCAGCGGGCTATCGCTGGCCGGCCCCTGCGCCGCTGGCGCCCCCAGCGCCGGGCCCTGCAGCTGCTGGGCGATGGCGGCGTCAGCGGCAGCCCGCGGGCCATTGCCCTGTGGGGCCCGCTGGCCGTGGGCCCCAGCCGCTGGCTGTGGCGCTGGAAAGAGCGCATTGATCGC
>VGPQ01000283.1 GCA_016882555.1 Cyanobacteria bacterium M_surface_7_m2_040 | reverse complement strand
ACCCTGCTGGTGCTGGAAGGCCAGCGGCGCGAACTGCTGGCTGCCCGCAGCCTGCTGCAAGGGCTCTATGGCCCGGTGAGTCTGGCCTGGGGGGCAGCGCCGGTGGCCCCTCCGGTGGCCGCATCGCTTGAACCGGCGGGCGGGGTGCCGATGACCAGCATCAGCCTGCTGCAACGCAATGCCGAGGGCAGCTGGCAGGCGATCGCCGGCGAGTTGCGCCAGCGGATTCGCCAGGGCCTGTTGAACCGCAGCGGCCAGCTGCTGGCGTTGGAAGGCCTCAATCCGGAGCGCCGTGTCGACCTCTTGCTCGCCTTGCTCGATCAGCTGGAGCTGCTGCGCAGCCAGCTGGCCGCCAATCCGATTCAGCCCCAGCATCTGGGCGAGCAATGGCTCGCCCTGCAGCGCGAGCTGCGCCAGCAGGCCCTGGCTCGCATGGCCAGTCCTTACGTGCGCCTCCCCCAGGACGGCCAGTTGCGCCCCGTGGCCGAGACCCTTCTGCGCAGCAGTGATCTCGACGGCAATGATCCTGAGCTGCCCGATCCGCAGCCGATGCTGAGCGCCCTGGTGCTGGGCCAGCCGCTGCTGGTCGAGGGGCACCTGCTGAGCCCGGATGAACCCCTGGCTGTGCTCCATCTGCAACGGCTTGTGGCCAACTGGCTGCTGCGCAATGCCGAGCAGGTGGCAGCCCAGACCCTGGCCTGCTGCGGCGCCTGGCCGGAGCTGCGCCGCTATCTGCTGGTGGCCGATCTGCTGTCGACTCGCAACCTGGAACGCCTGCGCAACCAGCTCAATGCCCAGCAGCGCTGGGCCACGTTGCTGCAGCACCCGATCGCGATCTATGAGAGCCGCCGCGCCCTGCTCACCATCGAGGCCGGTGCGATCGGCATCCAGCTGCTCACCGAACCCCGCGACCAGGAGCTGAAGCGGCTCAGCTGGGCCCAGCAGCTCGTGACCCTGGCGCTGGAATCCCGCGATGCCTTGGCGCCCCAGGTGCAGAGCCTGGTGCGGGGCCTGGGCCAGGTCCTGGTGGTGCTGCTCACGCAGGTGCTGGGCCGCGCCATCGGTCTGGTGGGTCGGGGCGTCGTTCAAGGCATGGGCCGCAGCCTCCGGGCGCCACAATGAGCCGATCCGCAATCGCAGTGTGCTGCCCCGGCTGATCCGACCTCTGTTGTGGCTGCTGCTGGCGGCGCTGCTGTGCTGTGGCCCCGGCATCCAGCCTGTGGCGGCCTCGCTGACCAACAACACCTACGACGGCAACATCTACGCCCTCTATGCCGGCAATGGCTCGCTGGTGCCGCCCCGCACCACATTGGCCCAGGCCCTGGCCGAGCACCGGCCTGCCGTGGTGGTCTATTTCCTCGATGACGCTTCGGCCAGCAAGCGTTTTGCTCCCGAGGTGTCGGAGCTTCAGCGCCTCTGGGGCAACAGCATCGAGTTGATTCCGCTGGCCACCGATCCGTTGCAGAACCGCCCCGACGGCGGCGTCGATGATCCGGCCCACTACTGGAAGGGTGTCATTCCCCAGGTGGTGGTCTTTGACGCCGCGGGCAAGGTTGTGCTCGATGCCAGCGGCCAGGTGGATCCCGATGGCCTGAACCGGGCCATCAGCACGGCCACCGGCATTGCCCTGCCCGAGGGGCAGCGCAGCAGCACCACGATCAGCTTCAACGAGCTCAACAGCGAGGTGATCAGCCAGCCATGAGCGGCGCCACCCGGCTCGAGACCGACAGCCTGGGGGCGATCCCGGTGCCGGCTGAGCGCTACTGGGGTGCCCAGACCCAGCGCTCGATCCACAACTTCCCCTTCGGGCAGCCCATGCCTCTGGCGGTGGTGCATGCCTTCGGCGAGCTCAAGGCCGCCTGCGCCGAGGTCAACCGCGACATGGGGCGGCTCGATGCCAGCCTCTGCGCGGCGATCGTCGCTGCCGCCAGGGAGGTGGCCAGCGGCCAGCTGGATCAGGAGTTTCCGCTCAAGGTCTGGCAGACCGGCTCCGGCACCCAGACCAACATGAACGCCAACGAGGTGATCGCCAACCGGGCCATCGAGCAGCTCGGCGGCGTGCGCGGCAGCAAGACCCCGGTCCATCCCAATGACCATGTCAACCTGAGTCAGTCGAGCAATGACACCTTTCCGGCTGCCTTGCATGTGGCCGTGGCCCAGGAGCTGCAGCACCGCCTGATTCCCGCCATCGAGGCCCTCAGTGCCGCCCTGGGTGCCAAGGCCCAGGCCTATGCCGGCCTGATCAAGATCGGGCGCACGCACCTGCAGGATGCGGTGCCGCTGACCCTGGGTCAGGAGTTCAGCGGATATGCCGCCCAACTGCAGCTGGGCCTGGAGAGTCTGCAGGCCACCGTGCCGCAGGTGCTGCAGCTGGCCATTGGCGGTACGGCCGTAGGCACCGGTCTGAATGCGCCGCGGGGCTTCGGCGACGCCGTGGCGGCCCTGCTGGCTGAGCGACTGGGGCTCCCCTTCACCAGCGCGCCCAACAAGTTTCAGGCCCTGGCCGGCCATGAGCCGTTGGCGGCGGCCCATGGGGCGCTGACTGTGCTGGCTGGTTCGCTGTTTAAGATCGCCAACGACATCCGCTGGCTCGGCAGCGGCCCGCGCTGCGGCCTGGGGGAGTTGGTGTTGCCAGAAAACGAACCGGGATCGTCGATCATGCCGGGCAAGGTGAATCCCACCCAGTCCGAAAGTTTGACCATGGTCGCCGTGCAGGTGATGGGCAACAACACCGCCGTACAGATGGCCGCCAGTCAGGGCAATTTCGAGCTCAATGTGTTCAAACCGCTGATCGCCCACAAC
>VGPQ01000282.1 GCA_016882555.1 Cyanobacteria bacterium M_surface_7_m2_040 | reverse complement strand
CGGCCTGCTACTGCTCCCCGACAGCCCACTGATCCTGCTGCTGAGCGTGCTGCTCTGGTGGCTGGCCGGCCATCCCCTCAACGGGCCGCGCAAGCGGGCCGAGTCGATGGCGTTCGGGCTGATCCTGGGCCTGCTCAGCCTCTGCAAGTACCACGCCCTGTTGCTGATCCTGACGCTGGTGACGGCGCGCTTGGTCGATTCAATCCGCCGCCGCGAGCTGCGCTGGCTCGACACCGCCCTGGTGCTGGTGGGTTGGCTGGCGAGCAGCTGGCCCCTGTGGCTGTGGAACCTGCAGAACGGCTGGCTCTCGTTTGCGTTTCATTCCGGCCGCACCGGTGCCGTGGTGGGTTTCCGCTGGGAGGGGCCGCCGCTGTTTCTGCTCAGCCAGATCGCGCTGTTGTTCCCCACGATCGGCGTGCTGATGCTGCTGGCGTTGCTGCGGCCGGCCCCCCAGAGCAGTCGATCGGGCCGCGACGGCACGGCCCTGTTGCGGCTTCTGGCCTTGCCCCAGCTGGTGGTGTTTCTGCTGCTGGCCGGCCGCATGCAGGTGCTCTCCAGCTGGCTGGTGCCGGCCTGGTGGCTGCTGTTGCCCCTGGCCGCCGCCCGGCTGGCGTCGGCGGCGCTCTGGAGCCGCCGCTGGGTGCGCACCCTTTCCCTGCTGAGCGCCCTGGCTGTGCCGCCGCTGAGCCTGACGGCGGCGGCCCATGTGCGCTGGGGCATTGCCTCAGCCCTGCTGCCGGCGGCCGTCGACACCTCCGGCCAGCTGCTGGCGCCTGCCGCCTTGCGCCAGGCGCTGCAACGCCACCCGAGCATCTGGCAGGCCTTGCAACGGGCCGAGGTGATCGGCTCCAACCGCTACGAGCTGCCGGGTTTCATGGCGCTGGCACTCCAGGGCCACAGCCAGGCGGCCTTCACGACCTATTCCGGCGATAGCCGGGGCTTTGACCAATGGCGCCAGCGCCTTGATCCGGCTGCCCGCCGCGGGGTGCTGTTCGCCGTGGTGGGCGACTATGCCCCGCTGGCCACGCTGACGGCCGAGGCACCAGGCCAGATCTGGCACGTGGAAGCGCTCCACCCCCTGGGCCAGGTGCTGGTGGAGCGCCAGGGTCAGCCAGCTGCCCTGCTGGAGTTCTACAGCTTCGATCCGTCCCGGGTCAGGCGGCTGCCGCCCAGTCATTGATCCGGGACGCCAGGTGCTCGATGCGGCGCCCCCGGGCCTGATCATCGGCCCAGCTGCCCAGCAGTTGGCGGCGCAGGCCGCCGCTGGCCGGGCTCAGATGGTCCCCGGGCAGCTCCAGCAACTCGCTGGCATCACCGCTGCGGCTGCGCAGCACGGCCAGCAACCGTGTGCTCTGATCGATGCGATCGGCGGCAAAGCGCACCAGCAGGTTGCGGGGCTGCTTGTAGCTGCGGGCCACCTGTTCCAGGGTGGCCGCCGGCGAGGGGCTGAATTCGCTGCGGAAGCCGAACTGCTGGCCGAGATCAGCCAGCAGCGGCACCGAACGCTCCGCCGAAAAGTTGTTGAAGCTCAGGCTCGCCAGACCATCGCAGCCGCGGCCACTGTCAGGGGCGAGCAGGTGCAGCTTGCAGCCGAGGCTGTGACCCAGCCGCAGCACGCCTCTGGGGGCAGGACCGGCCTGCTGCCGCAGCGCCCGAAAGCTGCGCCAGGCGGCATTGGCCTGCTGTTGATGGTCAAATCCGGGCACATAGCGCCAGGCCCGCACCTGCCAACCCAGCGACGCCAGGGCCTCGAGCAGGCGCCGATAACTCAGCTGCGGACTCGCCGCCAGGTAGCTGCCGCCAATGAATTCGAGCAGCCGGTCACTGCACCCGGGTGGATCCAGCAGCCATAGATCACCAGACGATCGCCAGCGAGCCATGGCTCACTGGGCCTGCAGGCGCTGCAGGGCCACCAGGGCCTCACGGCGGTGCGCAGCACCATCAAGCAGGTTGTTGAAGCTGTGGCGCACCACGCCCTGGGGATCGATCAGGTAGGTGACGCGACCGGGCAGCAGACCCAGCACGCCAGGTACGCCAAAGGCGCGGCGCAGGGTGTTGCTGCGATCCACCAGCAGCGGGTAGGGCAACTGGTGGCGCTGGGCGAAGCGCTGGTGGCTGCCGGCATCGTCGCCGCTCACACCCCAGACCTCGGCACCGAGGGCCTGAAAGTCGCTGTAGCCGTCACGGAAGGCGCAGGCCTCAGCGGTGCAGCCCGGGGTGTCGTCCTTGGGGTAGAAGAACAGCACCAGCCAGCGACCCTCCAGCTGATCGCTGCGGCGCTCGACGCCCTGCTGATCCACCAGAGCCACCAGCGGCGCCTGATCGCCGATTGCCACCGCCATGCCAGAACCGTTTACGGCCCGCCACCCTAGACAGCTCTGAGACCATGGGGTGTCCCGGATTGGCGGCATGGAGGATCCCAGCACCCAGTGGCAGCAGAGCGACCTGCTGGGCCTTTTGGGCGGGCCAGCCGTGCCGGCCGGCGATCGCGCGGCCGCCGGCGTTCACAAAGGCGGCGTCGAGCTTCCACCCCTGAGCAGCCGCACCCCGGGCGGCGGTGCACCGCGCTGCCCCGACACCCTGCTGATTCTCGACACCGAAACCACCGGCCTCAGCCCCGCTGAGGGGCAGTGCATTGAGGTGGGGGCGATTCTGTTTGCCGTGGCACCCAGAGCCGTGCTCACCCAGGTGTCATTCCTGTTGCCCTGCGAGCGCAACCCGGCCGAAGCGATCAACGGCATCGCTGCCAGTGCCACGCGCCTCAGCCAACCCTGGCAGGCGGCACTGAACTGCTTCCAGGCGATGATGGAGCACTGCGATG
>VGPQ01000281.1 GCA_016882555.1 Cyanobacteria bacterium M_surface_7_m2_040 | reverse complement strand
GAACAGCCGTTCAGCCTGACGGCCATGCCGTCGCAACCCTGGCTCCGGCATCCCTGCCAACCCATGCTGCTGCGATGGAGCGGCTCCAGACATCAGCGCTCCCCACAGCTGCGCTCCATACAATCGCTTGAGCCGCTGCCCGGGACCTGTGTCTGTCTTCGCGTTCACCGATGCCAACTTTGCCGCCGAAGTGCTGGCAGCGCCGGAGGCGGTGCTCGTCGATGTGTGGGCTGAATGGTGCGGGCCCTGCCGGCT
This sequence comes from Cyanobacteria bacterium M_surface_7_m2_040, assembly GCA_016882555.1. Classification (GTDB taxonomy): domain Bacteria; phylum Cyanobacteriota; class Cyanobacteriia; order PCC-6307; family Cyanobiaceae; genus RGUW01. The sequence continues at coordinate 2,576 of VGPQ01000281.1, read as the reverse complement.
GATGGCCCCCTTGATGGACTGGGCCGCCGCCGACTATGCGGGGCGGCTCAAGGTGGGCAAGCTCGAGGCGGATGGCAACCCGACCAGCCGCGATGGCCTCAAGATTCAGGGGCTGCCCACGCTGATCCTGTTCAAGGACGGCGCAGAGGTGGCCCGCCATGAGGGTGCCATGGCCAAGCCTCAGCTCAAGGCCTTCCTCGATGCCCATCTCTGAGCGGGTCAGCGAGCGCATCAGTGCCCGGGTCGAGCGCCTCGGCAGCGGTGTGTTCGCCCGCAACGACCAGCGCAAGGCGGCCTACAGCCAACGGGCCGGCCAGCCCAACAGCACGCTGCCGCCGCTGCTGGACCTCTCCCTGGGGTCCACCGACCTGCAACCGCCGGCGGTCTGCATCGAAGCGATGGCAGCAGCCCTTGGAAGACCCGACAGCGCCGCCTACTGCCTGCATGCCGCCACGGCCCCCTTTCGTGAAGCAGTGGCCCGCTGGGCCCTGCGGCGGTTTGGCACCACAGTGGACCCCGAACGCGAGGTGCTGCTGCTGGTGGGCTCCCAGGAGGGCACGGCCCATCTGCCGCTGGCAGTGCTGAACCCGGGCGAGCGGGCGCTGCTGCTCGACCCGTACTACCCCTCCCACATGGGCGGCCTGCATCTGGCTTCAGCCGAACCGGTGCTGCTGCCGCTGCGGGCCGAAGACGGCTGGCGGCCCGATTTTGACGCCATTGATGCCGCCACCTGGAGCCAGATCCGGCTGATGGTGCTGGGCTTCCCCCACAACCCCACCGCCACCACCGGTGAGCAGGCCTGGGTGGATGCGGCGGTGGCCAAGGCCCAGACCCACGGCTGCGTGCTGGCCCACGACAACCCCTATGTGGATCTGGCCCTCGACGGCGAGGCGCCGGCGCTGCTGCGCAACCCCGCCTGGCATGAACGCGGGATCGAATTCTTTTCGTTCTCCAAAAGCTGGTGCCTGGGCGGCTACCGGCTTGCCTTTGCGATCGGTGCGCCGTGGCTGATCACCGCTCTGCGGCAGCTCAAGGGGGTAGTCGACTTCAACCAATCGCTGGCCCTGCAGGCCGGGGCCATCGCCGCCCTCGAGCAGGCCGCCGACTGGCCCGAACGGCTCAAGACCATCTACCGGCAGCGCCGCGACCGCATGGCGGCGGCCCTTGAGGCCGTGGGCTGGCCGGCCCCCAGACCCTCGATGGCGCTGTACCTGTGGCTGGCGCTGCCGCCCGCGGCCCGCGCCCGCGGCCTCGACTCCGAAAGCTTCTGCGCCGAGCTGCTGCAGGCCACCGGGGTGGCTCTTACCCCGGGCAACGGCTTTGGCCCTGGTGGTGAAGGCTGGCTGCGGCTGGCCCTGGTGCACCCGCATGGGCAGCTGGAGAATGGCGCCGCCCGCATCGGCCATTGGCTGGCCACCCTCTGAGCACCGATTGCCTGTGGCGACTGCGGCGGCTGCCGGTGTGTGCCAGCACCGAGCTGGAGCTCGACCGCTGGCTGGCCGATCTCGCCGCTGAGCCCCAACTCGCGCGCAGCGGCCTGGTGGTGGTGGCGCGGCGGCAGCGCCATGGCCGCGGCCAATGGCAGCGTCAGTGGATCTCGCCGGCGGGAGGCCTGTGGCTGAGTGCCGCCTTCAGCTGGCCCCCCAGCCCGGCCTCCACGGCGGCACCCCTGACCCTGGCCACCGCCGTGGGCCTGGCCCTCGAACTGGAGGCCCTGGGGCTGCAGCCCCAGATCAAATGGCCCAATGACCTGCTGCTGGGGGGCCGCAAGCTGGCCGGCATCCTGTCGCGGCTGCGGCTGCAGGGCGAGCGGGTGCGCTGGGCCCGGGTGGGCCTCGGCATCAACGGCACCAACCGGGTGCCGGCGGGCGCCATCAGCCTCGCCGAGGCGCTGCAACCCAACCGGCGCCAGCGTGTGTTCCATCCCCAGGCCACTCCCGCGGCCTTGTTGCCGCGGGTGCTGGCGGCCCTGCACTGGGCCCAGGCCCACGGCAGCCAGGGCGAACGGGTGATCGCCCTGGCCGAGGCACGGCTGCTGCGCCCCAGCCAGGGTTGGCGGCATGGGGGCGCGTTCTGGCAGGTGGCCGGGCTCAGCGGCAGCGGCGCTCTGCTGCTGGAGCGGAACGGCCGCTGGACTGAGGTGCGGAGCGACGTTCAGGCCGAGGGGCAGAACGACGCGCAGAGCCTTGCGTTCAACCCAGAAACTTCTGCTTGAGCGTCTGAATGCGGGTCAGCAGTTCGGCCCGCTTCTGCGAGCGCAGGGCATTGCGCGCCAGAAAGTTGAGGGCACTGATCAGGCCCATCAGCTCGAGCAGCCGGCCCAGCATCGGGATCTCATTGAGGGCGTCCAGCGTGGCGCCGGTGAGCTTGAGCACGAAGCCCGCCAGCAGCAACAGTGCCAACACCCGCAGGGACGGCAGCAGGTCGGCCAGGTTGGTGAGCGGGGCCGAACCCAGCCGGGCCAGCAGCTGGTTCAGCAGCTGCAGGGGCAGACCCAGCACATCCTTGTTGCCGGTGCTGCGGGCCGCCACAGCGAGAGGGGCAGGCTCGGCCACCGGGATCTGCAGCTGAGGCTC
>VGPQ01000280.1 GCA_016882555.1 Cyanobacteria bacterium M_surface_7_m2_040 | reverse complement strand
GCCGTCGACCAGGTGGCGCATGAAGTGAGCCTCGCCCAGGCGCCAGTCGCAGATCAGGTCTTTGACCAGGTAGGAGGCCACGATCATGCGGCAGCGGTTGTGCATCCAGCCGCTGGCCGCCAGCTGACGCATGGCCGCATCGATGATCGGCATGCCGGTGAGCCCCTGCTGCCAGGCCTCGAGCCGCTGCGGGTCGTTCTCCCAGGGGAAGTGCTTCCACTGCGGGCGGTAGGGGCCGGCCGCCAGCTCGGGAAAGTGGAACAGCGCCTGCTGGTAGAACTCGCGCCAGGCCAGCTCCTGCTCCCACACGCCGATGCTCTCGAGCGCCTCGGCGGCGCCGCCCAGCTGCTGCACCTCGAGGCGGGCCTGCTGCGCCGCCGCCCAGGCCTGGCGGGGGCTCAGCGTGCCGAACTTGAGCGCTGCACTGAGCGCCGAGGTGCCGGCTTCGCCGGGGGTGTTGCGGCCCTCCCCATACCTCCACAACGGCGGACGGGACCCGCTGGGCGCCGCACCGTCGCCTGAACCTGCACCAAAGCAGAACTGCTGCAGCTGCTGCCGGGCCGCCGCCTCACCCGGCCGGCAGGGGCACAGGTCAACCCCGCCGAAGCCGTGGCCGCCGCAAAGGGTCTGCAGGGCCTGCTGACCGACTGACGGATCCAGTGCCGATTGCTGCTGCAGCTGCTCCCGCTGTTCAGGAGACAGATCGATCAGGGAACGCGGGGCCTCCAGGGGCACCAGGCCACCCGGGCTGCCCGGGGCCAGTGGAGTCGCTTCCTCCACCCGGCGACGCCAGGAGCGCCAGTAGGGGCCATAGACCCTGTAAGGGTCACCGGCGCCAGTGGTCAGGGCTTCGGGAGGCACCAGCAGCTGGTCCCAGTCGACGAGCACCTTGCGGCCTGCGCCCTGCAGGGCCCGGGCCACGTGGCGGTCACGCTCGCGCCCGGCCGGCTCCACATCGCGGTTCCAGGCCACAACAGCAGCCCCCAACTGCTCGGCCAGCCGCGGCAGCAGCACGACTGGATCACCCTGGAGGATCAGCAGCCGGCTGCCGGCGGTGCGCCAGCTCTCAGCCAGCTCCCTGAGGCTCTCGGCCAGGAACCACAGCCGCGCTGGCGCCAGCGGCGGATGGGCCAACCCGCTGTGGCTGGCGAGATCACCCGCCGGCGTCAAGATCGCCGGGTCGAGCAGAAACACCCCGGTGAGCGCCAAGGTGGCCCGCGCCGCCGCGGCCAGACCGAGGTTGTCGGCCAGGCGCAGATCGCGCCGATGCCAGAACAGCCAGCGCTCAACCGCCATCGCTCACCCGCTCCATCGCATCACCCTGAAGCTCACAAACCAAGCAACTGCTTGGCGCGGAACCAGCCCGCCAGGCTCTTGCCGTCGAGGTACTCGTTGCCGCTGGCCAGGGCCGCATCGAGCTCATCTGGGGTCATCAGCAGCACCTCGAGGTCTTCGTCGTCGTCGCCGGGGGGGCGTTCGCTCAGGGAGGTGAGCTCGCGGGCCAGAAACAGATGGATGACCTCATCGGAATAGCCGGGGCAGGGCAGCATCGCCCCCAACGCATCCCAGCGGGCGGCGCTGTAGCCCGCTTCTTCCTGCAGTTCGCGCTGCATGGTGCTCAGCGGCGTCTCACCCGGATCCAGGGTTCCGGCCGGAAACTCCAGCAGGCGGGTGGCCACGGCAAAGCGGTACTGGCGCAGGATCACGATGCGGCCGTCGTCGAGCACCGGCACCGCCAGCGAAGCACCGGGATGCTTGATCACGCCAAAGCTGCCCTCTACGCCCATGGGCAGCTGCACGCGATTGATCTCGAAGCGCAGTTTGCGGGCATCGAGACAGGCTGTGGTCTCGAGATGGCGCGCGGGCTCGGGGGCAGGCAGGGGCGCCATTCAGCACACGGCCGGCCCGCAGCCGACCCAAAACTGGCCCCAGCATCGCGCAGACGCTGCGGAGCCTGGAGCTGAGCGGCTGCAGCCTTCCCAACGTGATGCCTCACAAAGGTGACCACAAAGGTGGACTCCCTCGTAAGGGTGGCGCCAGGACCATGGCAGACCCAGTCCTCGTAAGGGCCATAACGACGTCCACGTGTCAGCAGTGCTGCTTGATTCGCAGCTGTCGTGCTTCTTCTGACGGATGCGGGCGAGTGCGTCGGTGGGAACACTTCTGCCGAATGCGTTTTCGAGCCATGCCAAACGGAGAAACACCCGGCATGGACAGAACCGTCATTCGGGTGAGCCTGCGGGAAGCCAAGGCGCAGTTGTCACGGCTGGCGGATGCCGCTCATTGCGGGCACACGATCGAGTTGACCCGCTACGGGCAGCCGTGGGCGCGCCTGCTGCCACCCGCTCAAGCGAGACGCACGCGGCTGTCGGGCGGGAGGTTCCTGGTTGAGGCGCTCGGCAGCGACGCCACCCTGTTGCTCAACCGGGGCGTTAACCTTGGCCTGCAGCATCGGCTGATCCAGTGGGTGCGCTCCGATGTGGCTCCGCCCAGCGGCCGGGTCTATGGCAATGGCATGCCGTCGCGCGGAGTGTTGATCGACAGCACCCTGCTGCTGTGGTGGTGGGGGTTCCCGCTGCTGATCCCGGACACCTGGTTCCGGTGGCTGAAGTCGCCCGATCAGCTGGTGTTTGTGAGCATGGCCAGCCTGCAGCAGCTGGCTGAAATTGCCGAAGCAGGGCATCTGCCCTGGCTCAAGGAACCGTTGCAGTGCTGCCAAACCCTGCTCGAGAGCGACGGTTTCCAGTGCCTGCCCGTTGAGGTGCGGCACCTGCAGGCGGCCCAGCGAGACTCGGGACAGTCCCTGCTGGAATCGGTGCTGCTGGCGCAGGCG
>VGPQ01000279.1 GCA_016882555.1 Cyanobacteria bacterium M_surface_7_m2_040 | reverse complement strand
ATGGCACCGATGGTCGAGGCACCCGCCGGATCGACGGTGTCAATACGGTTGCGGCTGGCCACGATCAGGCGATCGGGATCGCGCCTGGGCTGGCAGGCCGCCACCAGGCTGAGCAGCGGCACCAGCACCAACAGCCAGGCCAGGCCGGCAGACGGCAGGCGACGGCGAATCGTGGGCAGAGGGTTGGCGTGGGGCAGCAACGGTTACAGCGTGCGCAGGCAGGCGGCCACTGAATCGACCACCGGCAGAGCTTCGATCGCCGCCAGCGCCGCACGGAAGGCGGACTCCGGCACCTCGTGGGTGATCACGACGATCTCGGCGTGGGCCCCATCGCCGCCGGCTTGGGGTTTGAACTGCACGATCGACTGCAGCGACACGCCGGCATCCCCGAAGCAGGTGCCGATGCGCCCGATCACCCCGGCCTGGTCGCTGGTGCGCAGGCGCACGTAATTGCGATGGCGGGTGAGGGCCGGATCCACGAGGCGGCAGGGGCGCCAGCTGCCGGCGGCCAGCAGCGGATCAAGCGGCGCCGGCTGGCCGCTGGATCCCACCCCGCTCACCTGGCGGATGCCGGCGATGTTGAGAATGTCGGCGACCACAGCCGAGGCCGTGGGCCCCGCTCCGGCGCCAGGGCCATAGAACATCACCCGACCCACCGGATCACCCTCCACCAGGATCGCGTTGTTGACCCCATGCACCCCGGCCAGCGGATGATCCCGCGGCACCAGGGTGGGGTTCACGCTCACATCGAGTTCGGCGGCGCCATCGGCCGCCAGAGCCACCTGCTCGGCCACGGCGAGCAGCTTGACGCCATAACCCAGCTGATCGGCATAGGCCACATCGCGAGCCTCGAGCCGATCGATGCCGCAGGCGGGGATCGCGCTGCGCGGCACCACACCGCCATAGGCCAGGGCAGCCAGGATCGCGATCTTGTCGGCGGCGTCACCACCCTGCACATCGGCGGCGGGGTCGGCCTCGGCATAGCCGAGCCGCTGGGCATCGGCCAGCACGTCGGTGTAGGCCGCCCCCTCATCGGCCATGCGGCTCAGGATGTAGTTGGTGGTGCCGTTGATGATGCCGCTCACCCGCTGGATGCGGTTGGCACCCAGCGACTGCTTGAGCGGCTCGATGATCGGGATGCCGCCCCCCACCGCCGCCTCGATCAGCACATACACACCCCGCTCGGCGGCGGCGGCGGCGATCTCCTCGCCATAGCGGGCGATGACCGCCTTGTTGGCAGTCACCACCGGTTTACCGGCGGCAATGGCCCGCAGGATCAGGCTGCGGGCCGGTTCCAGGCCGCCCATGACCTCGACCACGATGTCGACCGCCGGATCGTCGACCACCGCTTCTGGATCGGCGCTGAGCAGCGACGGGTCGAGGGCGATCGGCCGGGGTCGCTGCAGATCCCTCACTGCCACACGGCGCAGGGCCAGCGCAGCCACCAGGGGATGGCGGCCCTGGGGCGTGGCGAGAATCTGGGCCACGCCGGCACCGACCGTTCCCAGGCCCAGCAGGCCGATGCCGATGGTCATGGATGGCGGGCAGACATGGGGCCGATCCTAGAAATCACCGCAGCAGATCCCACCGGGAGGCCTCAGGAACCGCTGGCGGCCAGGGCGCGGGCCTGGGCCTGCATCAGCTTGAAGATGTTGATGAACCCATTGGCGCGTGATGGGGTAAGGCTGGCCTGCAGGCCGGTCTGGGCGATGAATCCGGGGTCAATGGCAGCAACCTGCTCTGGGCTGAGCCCCTCCAGCCCCTTGATCAGCAAGGCCAGCAGCCCCTTGGTGATGGCGGCATCGGAATCCCCCTGCCAGTGCAACAGGCCTTCGTGCAGCTGCCCCACCACATAGACCTGGGAGACGCAGCCCTTGACCTTGAAGGGCTCCTGGCGAAACTCCTCCGGCAAGGGTTGCAGCCCCTTGGCCAGCCACAGCACGTATTCGTAGCGGCGCTTGGGATCGCTGGTGCCCGCCAGGCGGGTGACGATCGCATCCAGCTCCGCACTCCCCGTGGTCGCCATCATCAGGCGCCGCGGCGGCCGGGCCACCCCAGCAGCGCCCCAAGCAGCAGCAGTGGGGTGGCGGCCCAGGGGTGGATGCGCCCGCTGAACTGCATCGTTCCCCGTTCAGGGGCGGCCGGGAGTTCGAGGTAATCGCGATGGCCGGGGCCCTGATCAACGCGTACTTCCCAGGCCGCATCGGCGGCGGCGGGGATCTGAAAGCGAAGCTGACCCTGGGCGTCGGTGGTGCCCAGGGCCAGGGTCGTGCCATTCGGGGCCACCAGGCTCACCTTGGCGCCCGCAGCGGGCTCGCCACTGCTGAAGTGGCTCTGCAGCTCCAGGGTGCGGTTGAGACCGGCCACGCGCTCCAGGCTGCTGTCGATGGCATGGGCGCGGGCAGGGGCGGGATCCAGCGGCGGCTGAACCGCAGCCCAGGCCAGCAGCGAGGCGGCAGCAGCCCGTCGCCAGCGACCAGAGGGGGGCATTGCCGGCACTGGGTTCTGGCTCAGGAGGCTTTCCAACGGCTTTGCGGTGTCTTGCCGGCCTGGACCATGTGCACCATCGAGGAGACCATCATCGACAGGGCCCCATTGCTGCCGCCGCGGCTCTGCAGCTCGGCAGCCAGCACCCGCTCGGGGGCACTGAGGGCTTGCCGTGCCTCAGCTTCTCCGGCAGCAGGGGCAGGGCGCAGGGTCACGGGCACTGGCTATCAACGTCGTTCAATCCTGGCAAATCAGCCCCGGGGCGGCGGGGCGTGTGAACGGTTTGTCAAAACCGGCGCTGATCCTGCAGCCCACAAGCCTCAAGCCAACCAGTGGCAACCCCCTTCATCGATCCAGCCATCCAC
>VGPQ01000278.1 GCA_016882555.1 Cyanobacteria bacterium M_surface_7_m2_040 | reverse complement strand
ATCAGGAGATCGGTGCCGGGGCCGCCATGTCCCCCGGCAGCCAGATGCGGGCGCTCACGGCGAACAGGGCCAGGCCGAACAGCAGCACGATGGCGGCCGGCAACAGGGTGGAGCGGAAAAACTGCATGGGCGCGCAGCGGTGGCGCCATCATCGCCCGCGCAGGGCCGCCTGCAGCCGCGGCCGCTGCTGCAGCCCCACCACCCCGAGCACCGCCACCACCAGGCCGCCCCAGCCCCAGAGCGGCAGCTTGAGCAGGAAGCCGCCGATGCCCAGCAGGGCGCCGAACAACACGGCGCAACTCAGCACCAGCTGGCTCAGCAGATCCAGCAGGGTTTCCTCGGGCTCGACGCCGGTGCGGCGCCGCCAGGCGGCCCAGCCCGGCCCGGCGGGCTTCACCTGCAGCACGAAGCGCTCCAGCACCTCGGCGCTCTCCGGCGGCGTAGCCAGCATCACCAGGATCCACAGCACCGCCGTGATCGCCGTGGTCACCAGCAGACGGAGGCCGTAGTCGTCGATGCGCAGCAGCGGCACCACCGAGGTGGACAGACCCACCAGGAAGCCGCCCAGCATCGCCGCCAGCTCGGCTGCCGCGTTGATCCGCCACCAGAACCAGCGCAACACCAGCACCACCCCCGGCCCGGTGCCGATGGCGATCACCAGCCGGAACACGGTGCCGATGTTGGTGCTGAGCATCGCCGTGAGCACCCCCAGGGCCACCAGCAGCACCGAGGCCAGCTGGCCCACCAGCAGCAGCTCCCGCTGTCTGGCGGCCGGCCGCATGAAGCGCTGGTAGAGGTCGTGGGTGAGGTAGCTGGCGCCCCAGTTCACCGCCGTGCTCACCGTGCTCATGAACGCCGCAACCAGCGACACCACTACCAGTCCCAGGGCCACCGGTGGCAGCAGCTTCACCGCCAGCAAGGGGTAGCTCTGCTCCCAGTCGGTGCTCTCGGGCAGCAGCACCACCGCCGCCAGGGCCACCAGGATCCAGGGCCAGCTGCGCAGCAGATAGTTCACCGCCAGAAACACCCAGCTGGCGATCCGAGCCTGGCGTTCGTCGCGGGTGGCCAGGAGCCGCTGGATGAACTCGCCGCCGCCGTCGCTGCGGCGGAAGCTCCACCACTGCAGGGCGATGTAGGCGCTGAAGGTGGCCACCGAGATGCCGGCGCCATCGAGCCAGCGCAGCTGGCCGCCCTGCAGCTGCCAGGGCACCAGCGACAGCAGCTCGGGCCGGTTCAGCTCCCGCACGCTCGCCAGCAGGGCGTCAATGCCGCCGGCAGCCTGCACCGCAAACACCGCCACCGCCACGGCGCCCGCCAAGGCCAGCACTAGCTGCAGCATGTCGGTCACCACCACGGCCCAGAGGCCGCCGGCGGCGGTGTAGATCAGCACCAGCCCGCCCACGATCGCCAGCAGCTGCAGCCGGGCGGCGGGGGTGGGCGCCAGCCCGAGGGCCTCGCTCACCTTGGCCATCGCCAGGAAGGCATAGCCGATGCCGATGCAGTTGACCGGCAGGGCAAACAGGAAGGCCTTGATGCCCCGCAGCCAGGCCGCCGCGGCGCCGCCGTAGCGCAGCTCGGTGAAGGCGGCGTCGGTGAGCACGCCGCTGCGGCGCCACAGGGGCGCAAACACCACCGCCATTGCCACGTGGGCCACGCCGAAGCTCCACCACTCCCAGTTGCCGGCCAGGCCCCGCACCCCCACCAGCCCCGCCACATAGAGGGGCGTGTCCACCGAGAAGGTGGTGGCGGCCATCGAGGCCCCGGCCAGCCAGCCCTTCAGGCGCCGGCCGGCCACGAAGTAGTCGGCCTCGTCGCGGTTGCGCCGCGCCAGCCACAGGCCCACCGCCAGGCTGGCCAGCAGGTAGCCGATCAGGATCAGCCAGTCGATCAGGGCCATGGGGCGCGCGGGCGTGGGCGCAGTATGAAGGCGCTACCGGCAAGGGTGTTTTGCATTACCTTTAAGCGCAACTGGGGGCGCCCATGGCTTTGGCATCGCTGACGGTGACACGCAAGGGCCAGCTCACCCTGCGCAAGGAGCTGCTGCAGCACCTCGGCATCCAGCCCGGCCAACGGGTGGATGTGGAGGTGCTGCCCGGTGGGCGCCTGGAGCTGCATGCCGAGCGGGCCACCAGCGAGATCAGCCGGTTCATCGGTTTGCTGGCCGGCCGCAGCGGCCATGTCGCCAACCTGGATGAACTAAACAGCGCCGCGGCGCAGGGCTGGGCCGGCCGGTGAGGATCACCGCCGACACCAATGTGCTGGTGCGGGCCCTGGTGCAGGACGATCCGGAGCAGGCCCGGGCCGCGACCGCCGCGCTGCAACAGGCCGAATCGATCGCCGTGCCCCTGCCGGTGCTGTGCGAGCTGGTGTGGGTGTTGCGGCGGGTGTATGGATTCAGCGCCGCCGACTGTGGCGCCGCCATCGAAACGCTGATCGCATCGCGGTCGGTGCGTGTCGATCGCCCAGCGGTCGAGCTGGGGCTGCGCCTGCTGGCGGCCGGCGGCGATTTTGCCGATGGCGTGATCGCCATGGCCGGCTGCGCCCTGGGGGCGGAGCGGCTGGTGACGTTTGACCAACAGGCCGCGACCCTGCTCCAGCAGTGCGGCCAGGCCGTGGACGTGCTCTAGGCCGGCACCAGGCTCCCCTCCAGGCGACGGCGCAGCTGGCCGCAGGCGGCATCGGCATCGAGCCCGCGGCTGGCCCGCACGCTCACGGCCACGTGCTGGTCCTGGAGGCTGTGGCGGAAGGCCTCCACCGCCGCTGGGGTGGGGCGCTGGAATTCCTCCTCGGCGATGGGGTTGTAGGGGATCAGGTTCACGTGGCTCTGGAACCCACGCAGCAGCTGGGCCAGGGCCTTGGCGTGGC
>VGPQ01000277.1 GCA_016882555.1 Cyanobacteria bacterium M_surface_7_m2_040 | reverse complement strand
GAGGGCAAAGTCGAACGGGTGCTGCTTGCGGGCTTCCTCAGCCGTGGCGGTGCGGCCGCTGGCGCCGTGCTGCTGCTCGGCCAGGTCGCGGCCGCTCAGCTTGCCGTAGTCAGGCTGTTTCATCACGGCGAAATAGACATCGCCATCGGCCCTGTAGGCCGCCCCTTTGGCCTCCAGCTCGCCGATCAGGGCGCGGATGCCATCAAGGCAGCGTGTCGCCCGCGGCATGCGGTCGGCACGCAAGATGTTGAGCGCGTCCATGTCGGCGAAGAACGCCTCGATGTTGCGTTCGCTCACCGCCTCCATGCTGCTGCCCTCGGCGGCGGCGCGGTTGAGGATCTTGTCGTCGATGTCGGTGAAGTTCTGCACGAACGTCACTGCGTAGCCGCGCCAGATCAGATAGCGGCGTAGCACATCCCAGTTGATGTAACTGCGGGCATGGCCCAGATGGCACAGGTCATAGACCGTGACGCCGCAGCAATAGATGCCCACCTGACCTGGCGTCAGCGGCTCAAACGGCTCGACGCGGCGGGTCAGGGTGTTGGTGAACCGCAGGGTCACTGGCGCGGGTGGGGGTTGCTGGTGGCATCGTAGGTGGCTGTGGTGGGGCCGCTTTGGCAGCATGCAAACCTCTCGCTGACAGCCAACGATGGGTGGCCGGTTCTTCGGTGCGGGCAAGGGTCTGGCGGCGGCGGGCCTGGTTGCCGTTTTGACCCTGGTGCCGCAGCGCCTGTGGGCTGCGCCTGCCGAGCTGCTGCTGCGCCCCAGCGGCGAGCGTTTTGCCACGGGCGATCCGATCTGGTGGCTGGAGCTGCACCAGGGGGGCCGGCAGCTGGGCCGCTGGGCGGCCGCTACGGGCCTCAAAGACAAGCAATCTGCCGATCGCCTCTGGAGCCCGGGCAATGGCGCGCCCCTGCCCGCGGGGCGCTATCGCGTCGGTAGGCCCGAGCCCTGGGGCCGTGACCTCTGGGTTGATCTGCAGCCGTTGTTCCAGACCCGACGCAGCGCCCTCGGCATTCACCACTGTTTTCCAGGAGTGGGCTGCATCTGCCTGCCCCAGCGCACCCATATGGATCAGCTCGGGGCCCTGCTCCGCCGCCACGGCGTCTCACGCTTGCAGGTGCTGCAGCGTTGAGCCACGGGCTCCCCCTATTTCGCCTCCATCCAGTTGGCACCCACCCCGGTGTCGACCACAAGCGGCACGCTCAGGGTGACGGCCTGCTCCATGGTGCGTTTGACCAGACCGCGCACCTGATCCATGGCTTCGGGGGCGGCTTCGAGCACCAGTTCGTCGTGCACCTGCAGCAGCAGGCGGGCCGGCAGGCTGGCCTCGCTCAGAGCTTGATGCAGCTGCACCATCGCCAGCTTGATGATGTCGGCGGATGAGCCCTGGATCGGCGCATTGGCGGCGGCGCGCAGCTGCTGGGCTTCCATGCCGGCGCGGCGGGCGCTGTCGAGGTCGATCGTCAGCGGGTCCTGGCCCTTGAGCCGGCCCAGACCCGCCGGGTCGAAGGCAAACGGCCGGCGGCGGCCCATCAGGGTTTCGACGTAGCCGCGGCTCAGGGCAAGCCGCTCCTGCAGTTCCAGGAACGCAAACACCTTCGGGTAGCGCTGCTTGTAGCGCTGCAGGAACTCCTTGGCCTGGGCCTGGCTCACGCCGGTTTCGCGGGCGAAACGCTGGGCGCCCATGCCATAGATCACCCCGAAGTTGATCGTTTTGCCCAGGCGCCGTTCGTCGCTTGTGACCACCTCACCCTCGGCTTTCTCGAGCAGCAGGCGGGCGGTGAGTGCGTGCACATCGTCTCCCTGTTGGTAGGCGTTCACCAGCACTTCCTCGTCGGAGAGATGGGCGAGGATGCGCAGCTCGATCTGGGAGTAGTCGGCGCTGAGCAATTGCCAGCCCTCCTGGGGCAGGAAGGCCTTGCGGATGCGCCGCGAAAACTCGGTGCGCACGGGAATGTTCTGCAGGTTGGGGTTGCTGCTGCTCAGGCGCCCGGTGGCGGTGACGGCCTGGTTGAAATCGGTGTGCACGCGCCCGGTTTCGGGCTCCACCAGCTGCGGCAGCGCATCCACATAGGTGCTCTTGAGCTTGCTCAGGGTGCGGTGTTCGAGCACCAGCGGCACCACCGGGTGGTCGGTCTCGAGCTTCTCGAGCACGGCCGCATCGGTGCTCCAGCCCGTTTTGGTTTTGCGCGATTTTTTGCGATCGAGACCGAGGGTTTCAAACAGCAGCTCGCCCAGCTGTTTGGGCGAGGCCAGGTTGAAGTCGACCCCGGCGGCGGATTTGGCCTCGGCTTCCAGGCGCTTCAGGGTTGCCGATAGCTCCACCGACAGCTCCTGGAGGTAGGCGATGTCGATGCGGATGCCGGTGGCTTCCATTAGCGCCAGCACCGGTTCGAGCGGTTGCTCCACCTGCTCGAGCAGGGGCAACAACGCCGGGCCCAGTTCAGCGAGCTGATTGCGCAACAGCTGGGCCAGCCGCCAGGTGAGGTGCACATCCATGCCGCAGTACTGGGCGGCCGCTTCGATGGGCACCGCCGAAAAATCGGCGCCCTTGGGCACCAGATCCGTGTAGCTGGTGGGGGTGAAGCCGAAGTTGCGCTCGGCCAACACCTCGAGGCCGTGCTTGGCATTGGCGTCGCGCAGGTAATCGGCCAGCAGCGTGTCGAAGCTCACCCCCTCCAGGGCCAGGCCATGGCGCAGCAGGATCAGCCGGTCGTATTTGGCGTTCTGCAGCGTCTTGGGGTGCGCGGCGCTCGCGAGCCAGGGGGCCAGAGCGGTGAGCACCTGATCCAGCGGCAGTTGCCGGGGGGCGGCGGTCGCCTCGGCTGATTTGGGCCCTGAGGCTGTTTGACCAGATGTACATCCATCG
>VGPQ01000276.1 GCA_016882555.1 Cyanobacteria bacterium M_surface_7_m2_040 | reverse complement strand
TCATCGGGTGGGGGTTGACCCAACGCACGGTGGCCCAGCGTGCTTCAGCCTGCTGGGCACCCCGAACGGTGATCGCACAGCGATCATTCTGTTCAATCCGCTCATTGGCAAAGGCCGCCAAGCGCATGCCTCCGGAGCTCAGATCCAGCACTTCGGCCTGGATGCGCTCGAGGCCCGCTCGGCGCAGAAAGCTCACCTCGGCTTGGGCCTGCTCGGGCAAGGGCTTGCGCCGCTCTTCGCGGCGCTGCTCAAACACCTGCTCGGCCCGCTGCATCACCTGCTCATGGGCAGCAAACGGATCCTTGGGCAGGTGCGACTGGGCCATGGCTGCCAGGCCTTAGACGCGAAACATAGCCCAGCTCTGCTATGGCGGCGATGGCAATGGCAACAAGCGTTGGTGCTGCAGGCTTTTACGACCCAGGCCCGTGCTGGACAGCCGATCAAACCCTGAGGTTCTCAGCAGCCCAGCACTGGCAAGGGCCAACTCTTTAAAGGAACTGCCTGCCGCTGCACGGGCATCGGCGCGGTTCATCTCGAGGGCTTCCTGCAGCACAGTTTTCAGGGCAGCCAGCAAAGCCTCACGGCTGCTTTCCTGGGCATTGACCCCAGGAACCTCCTGGACCCAACCGATCCACCACTCACCCTCCTGCTTGACCACGGCCGTGTACTGATTCATCGCTGCCATGACCTGGCTCAGATCACAGTCATCCGAAATCCAGCGGCTCACTCTGACCTCACCCGACACCTGGCAATGGCAACAGCCGCTGGTGCTGCAGCAACTGCGCAGACTGACCAGGTATTGGCAGCTGCTGGCGCAGCTGCAGCCGCAAAGCGCCTGGCCCCTGCTGCAGGGCGCTGACGCCGTCAGGCGCCAGGCCATCGAGCAGCACCCGGTTGAGCGCCTGGCCCGTGCTGGGGGTGCCATCAAGCCCAAAGGCCGATCCACAGCGCATCAGCACCTGGCCGCGCCAGATCGGCTCGGCGGGCTTGCCCACGCTGTAGGTGACCGGGCCTTCAGGGGTCTCCAGATGCAGCACCACGCTGCGGCCGGCCAGCGGGCAGGCGGCCTGGGCGTTGTTGACGCCCGCCGTCGACGCCACCGTGGTGGCCCGCTGCAGATCGCTGCGCAGCAGCGCAAGCGCCCGCTCGGCCACCAGCCGCTCACGCAGCACCCGCGCCAGCCGCTGGCTGTTGTGCCCCTCGGCCAGCACGCTCTGCAGCATCAGGGCGCAGAGGCCCAGGCCCAGGCCAAAGGCCAAAAGCAGCTCGGGCAGGGCAAACCCTGGGGCCTGGGCGTTGGGCTGCCGCCGTTGCCATTGAGCAGCCCCCAAATCAGCAGCCAATCCATGAACCATCGGCATCGGTCTTACAGCAAAGGATCAACAACGCAGTCGCTGCTGCGTGGCGGCGCACCGGGTGTCGCCTGGCTCTCGCCCTGGCGCACCACCCCCAATGGCAGCGACACCACCAGGCAGCGCTGCAGCGTGGTGCCATCGGCGCCGAGCACCACTGTGCCGCCATCAAGCACCAGCCCGTTGCTGCTGATGCGCAGCGCCGCCGGCAGGTTGTGGCTCAGGCGCACCCCCTGGCGCAGGGTGCCCTCGCTCAGAGGGCACGGGGGCAGCTCGCCGATCAGCTCGCCGGCTGCGGCCTCGCGCCAGCCGCTGCTGCCCAGGGCCAGGGCACAGGGGCTGCCGCTGGCCTGGGCGTGGCTGCGGGCCTGCTCCAGCCCCACCGCCAGCTGCCGGGCCGCCGCCTCCACCCGCGTGCGGGCCAAGGAACGGCCCACGCCGCCCAGGCCCACCGCCGCCAGCAGTCCCAGCACCAGCACCGCCAGCAGCAGCTCGGGCAGGGTGAGGCCGGCCGCGTTGGGATCAGAGCGCTGCATCGCTCGGCTCCGTCAGTGACGTACTGAAGGACGACTGCTGATCGGCTGCCGACGCGCCGCAGAGGCCGTAGGCAGCGGGGTTCAGCAGGCGCTGCCGCCGCACACCACCCTCGGCGCTGAAGGCGATCTGCACCTGCTCGCCTGTGGGGTCAACGCTGAAGGCGCGCTGCACCCCTGGCGCCAGCGGCGGCAAGCCCGTCTCGAGCTGGGCCTGCAGCCAGGGCACGGCGGTGCGGCAGCTGCTGCTGGGGGCTGGGCCTTCGGCGCGGGCCGCCGCGATCAGCGGGCCCACAGCCAGCAGCTGGGCCTCGATCTGCTCGAGAGCCTCTGTGCGGGCACGGCTGCTGGTCATCGCTGCTGCACTGGAGGCCCCCATCTGGGCGGCACCGCTGCAGGCGCCCAGAAACACGCTGGCCGCCACGATCACTTCGATGAGGTTCATGCCCGTGCCCCCCGCAATCCCAGCTCCTGCAGGGCGGTGATTTGCACGCTGCCGCCAGCGGCCGGCGCCAACTGCACCCGGTAGGCCGCCCGCCAGGGGCGCTCGCCGATGAGCTGCAGCTCCAGCTCGGCTGTGATGCCGGCTGCTGTGGCGGGCCGCAGACGGTAAGCCAGAACCCGGTAGGGGCTGGATCCCACCTGCCCCTGCTGCAGGGCGGCGAGCACCGGTTCAGCGATGCCGCAGCTCAGTGCCGCCTGTTCCCAGGCCATGCGATCCACCGCCAACAGGCAACCCCCACCGGCACGCTGCAGGGCCGCCAGCTGCTGCTGGGCCGCCGAGGCCAGGGTGTCTTCGAGCTGCTGGCGCTGCTGCAGCCGGGCCACCTGGCTGCCGTTCTGCAAGGCCAGCAGCTGCAATGAGCTGCTGCTCAGCAGCAGCAGCAGGGCGCCACCCACGGCGATGGGCAGGGCAAACCCCTGGGTCGTCTTGCGCTGCTTGCGCTGGAGAAGGCTCACTCGGCCATGGGGCCCGTTGAGCTGCAGGCATGAGCGGAGTCGAGGCA
>VGPQ01000275.1 GCA_016882555.1 Cyanobacteria bacterium M_surface_7_m2_040 | reverse complement strand
TGCGCGCCATGGAGGATGCCGCCAACGAAGCCTGGAACACCGGCGGTCCAACGGCTGAGCACCCACGCTTCGACTTTGAGCAGTTCCGCCGCTGGTACCACCAGGCGGGCACGCCGGTGCTGCAGATCCAACGCCACTGGGATGGGGAACGGGGCGAGCTCGAGCTGCACATTCGTCAACACACCCCGGCCACCCCAGGCCAGCCGCAGAAACAGCCCGTGGTGGTGCCCCTGGCGATCGGTCTGGTGGGCCAGGGAGGCGCCCCCCTCACCCCGCGGCTGGACGCGGAAACACCGGAGCAGGCCAAGGCCTCCGAATTGCCGGTTTGCTGGGGCCACGGCAGCCGGCTGTTGGTGATCGATCAAGCCGAGACCCGCCTGCGGTTCACGGGCTTGCCCAGCCAGCACCACCCCCCGGCCCTGTCGCTGCTGCGCCAGTTTTCAGCACCGGTGAAGCTGGAGCTGGGTCGGCCGGTGGCCGAGCTGGTGCACCTGCTGGCGCACGACAGCGATCCGCTGGCGCGCTGGGATGCCGGTCAGCTGCTGCTGCGACGCGCGGTGCTGGCCCGCAGCCAGGGGCACGGCGATGGCCAGCTCGAAGACGAACTGGTGGATGCTTTTGCGCGCATCCTCAGCGACCCCTCGCTGTCGCAGGCGAGCAGGGCGGTGCTGCTGAGCCTGCCGGGCCAGGCGGAACTGGAGGATGCCGCCAGCGATGCCGGCATCGCCCCCGATCCCCCCGCCCTGTTTGCGGCGGGGCAGACGCTGCGGCAACACTTTGGTCGCGCGCTGGCCTCCCCGCTACGGCAGCTGCTGCAGGAGTGTCAGCAACAGTGGGCGCTCAGCTGGCCTGAGGGCCAGGCCGATCGCCGCCTCACCGGGCTGATCTGGAACTGGCGGGTCGCCGCCGGGGATGCCAGCGTGATCGAACAGGCCCGCCGCGCCGTCGACGGAGCCTCGATGAGCCTGGCCCGGCTCGCGCTGGCGGCGCTGCAGTGCCACGATCTGCCCCAACGCCACAGCGCCAGCGCCGCCTTCTACGCGCGCTGGCAGCACAAGCCCGTGATTCTCGACAGCTGGTTTGCCCTGGAGGCCTCGGCCCCCTTTGGCGATGGGCTGGCGCGGGTGCAGCGGCTGCTGGAACATCCGCGCTACGACCCCAATGCACCCAATTCGGTGCGCGCCGTGCTCGGCGGCCTGGCCGGCAACGCGCCGGTGTTCCACGCCAGCGATGGCAGCGGCTACCGCTTCATGGCCGAGCAGATCGCGGCCCTGGATCAGCGCAACCCGATCACCGCCTCGCGCCTGGCCAAGGTGCTGAGCCGCTGGCGCAGCTACGGCCCCGAGCGCTCGGCCACGATGCGCAGCGCCCTCGAGCAGCTCGCCGCCGCCGAGCTCTCGCCAAACACCCGCGAAGTGGTGGAGCAGTGCCTCGCTGACTGAGCGCTGAGTGCATGAGCGCTGAGCCCAGTCGTTCAGCGGTGCAACTGGGCGAAGGCAGCCCGGCGGGCCTGGCCCCCCTCAGCTCCGGCGTGAAGGCCCCAGAGACCTTCCCAGTAGAAGTAGATGACGCCGTGGCCGCGCTCGAAGCTGAGCCGCACCTTCTCGGCGAGCACGGGCATGGGCGGAGTACGGCCCCCAAAGCCGGCCAGGATGCCGATCTCAACCGGCATACCCCAGCCGCGCGCCTTGACCAGGGCGGGCTGGTTCAGATCCTTGGCGAACCCGGCGAGCGAGTAGGCGTAGTTCTGCACCACCAGATCGTCGATCAGGCCTCCGAGGGCCCACAACTCCCAGTCCTGCAGCCAGAGGTTGTAGGCCGAGCGAAAGGGGCCCGGCGAGAGGCTGATCACCGTGGGCCGCGGCAGGGTGCGGCGCAGCTCCCGCAACAGGCCGGTGAGCTGCTGGCGGCGCCAGCGCATCCAGGCCCGATCGGTGTGGTCGTCGGGGGGTTCGCGCCCCGTTTCACTGCGGTACAGCTCGCGGCTGGTGGCGTCGTAGCCGAACGCCACCGGCCAGGCGAAATGGTCATCCAGCTGAATGCCATCCAGACCGCAACGGCGCACCAGCTCGCTCACCAGACCGATGAAGCGCCGGCGCACGCCGGGATGGGCGGGATTGAGCCACACCATCGGCTTGCCGTGCAGCTCCATGGTGGTGCTGCCATCGCGTTTCTGCAGCAGCCACTCGGGCTGGCGCTGCACCACCTCGGCATCGGCCGGCTCCATCAGCCCATACTCAAACCAGGGGATCACCTGCATGCCGCGGCGATGGGCGGCATCGGTGAACCGGCAGATCGGGTCGAGATCGGGGTTGGCCTTCGCCAAGGCCGGCTCCATTGGCGCAAAGCTGGAGCGATGGAAGGTGGTACCCCGACTCCAGACGTTGGGATACAGGGTGTTGAAGCCGGCGGCGGCCAGTTCGGCCACGGCGCGATCGATCCGCTGGGGGTCGTAGTAGAGCGGGCTGGGGCTGTTGGTCAGCCACACCCCCACACGGCGACGGGGGGCGGGTACGGGCTGACGCTGGGATCCCGCGGCCGGCAGCGGTGGTGGCGGGGTCGGGTCGCGCTGGGCCAGCGCCAGCGTTGGGATCTGCAGCAGCGCCACCAGGGCCAATCCGGCAGCCCGAGGGGGCCGCAACAGCGTCCGCAACTGCATCCTCAGCGGAACATCGAGCTCACCGAGCTCTCGTCGTGGATGCGCCAGATGGCTTCGCCCAACATGTTGGCCACCGAGAGCACCTGCAATTGCGGAAAGCGGCGCTCCTCGCCCAGGGGAATGCTGTTGGTCACCACCACTTCCTCAAACAGCCCCGGCGTCGACAGGCGTTCGATCGCCGGCGGCGAAAACACCGCATGGGTGGCACAGGCCAGCACCCGCTTAGCACCGCGCT
>VGPQ01000274.1 GCA_016882555.1 Cyanobacteria bacterium M_surface_7_m2_040 | reverse complement strand
GCCGGGGCCGCAATGGCTGGGCTTGAGCTGGGGCTACTGGGGCCTGGTGGTGATGACGCTGCTGGAGTCGGTGCTGACCCAGTTCTTTGCCCCGGCCGAACAGGCGGCGATCCCGCTGCTGGTGCCACCCCAGCTGCTGCTGGCAGCCAATTCCCTCTACCAGGCCACCAGCATGGCCGCCACGATCGTGGGCTTCGCCCTTGGCGATCCGATCCTGCGGCTGCTGAAGAGCCTGCTGGCGCGGCTCCAGATCAGCGATGGCGAATTTGTGCTGCTGCCGCTCTGCTACGGCCTGGCAGCTCTGGCCATCAGCCGCATCGCGCTGCAGGAGCAACCCCGGGCCGAACGCAACGTGAGCGTCTGGCAGGAGGTGGGCGAGGGGATGGAGGTGCTGCGCACCCGGCCCAGCGTGCGCAATGCCATGGCCCAGCTGGTGCTGCTCTACAGCCTGCTGGCGGCCCTGTATGTGCTGGCAATCAGCCTGGCATCGCTGATCCCGGCCCTGGGGCCCACCCAGTTCGGCACGCTGCTGGCGATGAGCGGCATCGGCCTGGCCCTCGGGGCCGTGCTGGTGGCCCAGCTGGGAGGTGGCCTCAACCGCAGGCGGCTGGCCGCCGCTGGGCTCGGCACGATGGCCTGGACCCTGGTGCTGCTGGGGCAGCTGCGCGGCAACCTGGTGTTCACGCTGCTGCTCTGCGCCCTGCTGGGGGTGGGGGCGGCGCTGCTGGCGATCCCGGCCCAGACCACGATTCAGGAAGACACCCCCGAAGCGATGCGGGGCAAGGTGTTCGGCCTGCAGAACAACCTCATCAACGTGGCCCTCAGCCTGCCCCTGGTGCTCGCCGGCACCGTGGTCAGCCGCTATGGGCTGCTGCCGGTGCTGTGGGTGCTGGCGGCCCTCACCCTGATCGCCGCGCTGCTGGAGCGTCCCTGGCAGCCAGGGGTTCGCGGCGAACGCTGTTAGCGTCACAGCGGTTGCCGATGGTTCAGTGGCGCACATTGCCTGGCTGGGCAAAAAGTCGCCCTTCTGCGGCAACGTCACCTACGGGCTGAGCACCACCCACGCCCTGCGCACCCGCGGGCATGGCATCAGTTTCATCCACTTCGACACGCCGGCCACCAGCCTCGGGCGGCTGACCAGCAGCGAGGCAGAAGCCCCCGAGCAGGGCGACAACCCTGAGGTGGCCTTGCCCTATCTGGTCAAGGGGCAGGTGTACACCATTCCGTCGCTGGGCGCCCAGCGGGAGCTGCGCGAGTCGCTGGAGCGGCTCAAGCCCGATCTGGTGCACGCCAGCCTCACGCTGTCGCCGCTCGACTTCCTGCTGCCAGACCTCTGCCAGCAGCTGGGTCTGCCGTTGGTGGCCACCTTTCACCCCCCCTTTGACGCCAGCCTGCGCAATCTCACCGCCGGCACCCAGCAGCTCACCTACCAGCTCTACGCGCCGTCGCTGGCCCGCTACGACCGCGTGATCGTGTTTTCTGAGATCCAGGCCGAGGTGCTGCAACGCCTGGGGGTGCCCCCCGAGCGGTTGGCGGTGATCCCCAACGGCGTCGACACCACCCTGTGGCGACCGGGCCACCCCAGCAGCGACAGCCCGGAACTGGCCGAGCTGCGCCGCCGCTTCGCCGGCCAGCGGGTGTTTCTCTACATGGGCCGGGTGGCCACCGAAAAAAACGTGGAGGCCCTGCTCAAGGCCTGGAAGCTCGTGCGGCCTGCCGGTTGCATGCTGGTGATCGTGGGCGATGGCCCGGCCCGCAGCGCCCTGCAGCAGAGCATCGGCGACGAGCACGGCGTCATCTGGTGGGGCTACGAACCCAGCCTTGAGCGGCGGGTGGCCTTCCAACAGCTCGCCGAGGTGTTCGTGCTGCCATCGCTGGTGGAGGGGCTGTCGCTGGCGCTGCTGGAAGCCATGGCCGCCGGCAGCGCCTGCGTGGCCACCGACGCCGGCGCCGATGGCGAAGCCCTCGACGGCGGGGCCGGCATCGTGATCAGCACCCAGGGCGTCACCACCCAGCTGCGCACGCTGCTGCCGGTGCTGCGCGACCAGCCCGTGCTCACCGCCGAGCTCGGTCGTCGGGCTCGCGCCCGCGCGCTCGAGCGCTACACCATCACAGCCAACATCGATGCGCTGGAGGCCCTTTACGGCCAGATGCTTGGCCAGCGCAAGGCCCTGGCGGCCTGACCACCTCAGGTTCAGGTCCAGACCGAGGGGTCGGCGCATCGGGGACAGTCAGCGAACGGGTTGGTGTCATCCAACAAGTCCTCGCTGATGCCCAGACAGATCTGGTCCAGGGGCAGCGAAAAACTGCTGCCATCGAGATCAAAGGGTCCCTCGACGTAGGCACCGATGCGCTCAGCCACCAGAAATCCGAGAAACAGCAACGTGCCGGTGAAGGGGGCCCCATTCTTCAAAAAATCCACAAACAGGGCATAACCGAACAACCACGAAATCAGGCGCACGAACACGTCATAGGCGGGGGGGATCGGAGTGTTCCGAATCTTCTGCAACCCTCCCAATGCCCCGGTGAACGCCTCGGCGCTGCGCAGCAGGGCATCACGGCCCAGATCGCTGAGCAGTCCTTGCTCAGCCAGCTGATGCAGGGCTTCAGCCCGCAACCGGGACACCTGCTGAACGGTGACCTGCTCCCCCAGTCCCAGCCCCGCAGCCAGTGCAAGCACCAACTGCCGATGGCTGCGCTGGGCCACATTGCGCAGCTCGAAATTGACCAACCAGATCAACAACACCTGACATTGCAATAGCTGCGCATGGGCCTGGGGTTGGCGCGCATTCGGGCCCAGCACAGCCAGCAGGGTGTCGCGCCAATGGCGACTCTGGTTCACCAGAGCGCCCCAAAGGCCCCGGGCCTCCCACCATCGGTTGATCGCCTGGGTGTTGCGGAATGCCAGAAAAATGG
>VGPQ01000273.1 GCA_016882555.1 Cyanobacteria bacterium M_surface_7_m2_040 | reverse complement strand
GACGACTACATCAATATGACCGGGGAAACGCTGCAGATTATTACATACATATATGCCGTTATTTACTTTATATCCACCAGTGTTCTGGCCTATCTGGTCTTTGAGGCACTCGGCAAATCCGCTGCCGAATGGCTGATGAAATGGCGGCACAGCAACTCACCCCTGATGCTGCAGCGCCTCAACAATCTATTCCTGCCGATCTGCCGCACGCTGGGAACCTTGACGGTTCTTGCCCTGCTGTATGAACTGCTGCTCAGGCTGGGACTACCCGCTAGCACCGTGCTCGCCTTTTCTGCGGTACCGGGTCTCGCGATTGGCCTGGGAGCCTCAAAATTGCTGGGCAATTTATTTGCCGGGCTCTCAATTCAGACCGATCGTCCGCTGCGTATTGGCGAATTCTGTCGCGTTGGCGAGCACACCGGTTTCATCACCAAAATTGGCCTGCGCTCGGTCGAGCTTCAGACCCTGGAAAGCCGCATCACCATTCCCAACGCCATTGCCGATGAAGCCACCATCGTGAATTACTCGCGACGAAGCAGCAAGGTCGAAACGACACCCATGCAGGGCCTGGATCTGCGGGTCAACATCAATGAGCAGCTCTCACCAGATCAGTGCAAAGATCTACTGTTTTATACGCGCAAAGCACTGGAGTCTGAGCCAAGCCTGCAAAAAATTGTGGTCAGCATTGAGCAAGCCGACACCGAAAGCCTGACCCTGATCTGCTTCGCCATGGTCAGGCTGCATGGCTGGTCAGCCTATCTGGAGGTGCGCGAAAGGATGCTCTGTCGCGTTCAGGAAATCATTGATCAGGTCGAAAAATCTGCGATTACGGTAGGTGTCTCCTACGACACAACGCGCCAACAATTGCTGGCCATTCCAGAGCTGATCAAGTCGGTGGTCAATGCCGACCCCTGCTTCAGCTTTCGCTCATGCCGCCTGGTCAAAATCTCAGACTTCAGCTTTGATTTCGCGTTTGACTTCAACACCACGCATTCGGATTACTGGAGCTTCAAAGACGGGGTCAGCCACATCAAACAAGATCTGCTGGCCTGCTTTGAAGCCAACGGCATCGAAATCCCCTATCCCACGGCCGTTGAAATCAGCAAACCAAACTGAGCCTCTGCAGGCAGGCTGAACCCTCCCTGACCAGCGGCTCTCCACGCAGGGCGCCCAGGCCCGCCCCGGTGGCGATCCAGGCGGGTGAGCCCTGCGGCAGCCAGGCCCGCAACCGCTCCACGCTGGCCAGCTGCCGCAGCCAGTGAAAGGTTCGGGCCGTGCGCAGGGGGGCCAGCACACCCGGCTCCAGCGGCACCAGCAGCCGCCCGCAGAACAGGCCATCGAGCCCGGGGCGCTGCACATGCAGCACACAGGCACCCGGCGTGGGGCCCGGCGTCCACAGCAACCGCACATCGGGAGCGGGCTCACAGCCCTCGCCGAACGGCTCGAGCCGCTCCACTCCCGGCAGCAGATAGGCCTCCTGCTCCTGAACCAGCACCCGCCACCCCAGCCGCTGCTGCCAGCGGCGAAGCTCGCCGTGGCCCTCGCGGCTGGTGAGCACGATCAGACCCCCATCGGCGCCCACGGCGGCCCGGCGCTGATCGAGCACGGCCAGGTTGGCCTCGCTGAAACCGGGGGCATCGACCAGCAGATCGGGCTGGCCGCAGCGGGCATCACCATGCAGCAACCAGCTGCTGCCGCCCTGGGTGCGGCGGTTGGGGGCAAACAGCTGCAGCCCCTCGGCCACCTGGCGCGGAGGCCGCCCAGGCTCCGGTGCAGCCACAAACGGCGAAGACGGCTCGGTCAGAAAAACCACGCAGACTGGAATGAGCCTGCCACTCCCCGTAACTTGTGGGTGTCGCCCGGGCCCTTCGCGTTGCCAGCCGCATCCCTGCAACGAACCGATGCCCTCACCGTGCGCATCGGCCGCCCCTGGCCCCTGGGTGCCAGCGCCGGCAGTCAGGGGGTGAATTTTTCGGTGGTGGCTCCGGAGGCCACCCGCCTCGACCTGCTGCTGTTTGAGCACGGCGAGGCGACCGAACCCTGGGCCACCATCGAGCTCGATGAGCGGCACCGCTCCGGTGACCACTGGCACGTGGAGCTGCAGGGCGAGGGGGTCGGCATCGGATGCTGTTACGGCTACCGGGTGTTCGGTGCGCTGCAGCCGGGCGCCCATGGGTTCAACCCCTCCAAGCTGCTGCTCGATCCCTGCGCCCGCGCCATCAGCGGCTGGGACGTCTACCAGCGCAGCCGCGCCATCGGCGCCATCCCCAACACCAACTGCGCCCTCAAGGGGGTGGTGACCGAGCGCGACCGCTTCGACTTCGACGCCGCACCACGGCCGCGGCACAGCTGGCAGCGCACGGTCATCTACGAGCTGCACGTGGGCGGCTTCACCCAGGGCGAGGGCTCACCGGTCGCCAGCGAGCGCCAGGGCACCCTGCTGGGCCTGATCGACACGATCCCCTACCTGCAGGACCTGGGCATCACCACGATCGAACTGCTGCCGGTGATGGCCTTCGATCCGCAGGATGCCCCCGGCGGTCGGCACAACCACTGGGGCTACAGCCCGTTGAGCTGGATGGCCCCCCACCCGGGCTATCTGGTGGGCAACGATCCGCTGCAGGCGCGCGAGCAGGTGCGCCAGCTCGTGCGCGCCGCCCACCAGGCGGGCATCGAGGTGCTGCTGGATGTGGTCTACAACCACACCAGCGAGGGTAACCAGGCCGGCCCCACCCTGAGCTGGCGGGGTCTGGCCGACAAGCTCTATTACCAGCAGAACGCCCTGGGCGACTACCTCGATGTGAGCGGCTGCGGCAACACCATTGCCGCCAACCGGCCGCTGGTGCGCCGGCTGATCCTCGAGTCGCTGCGCTGCTGGGCGGTGGAGCTGGGCATCGACGGCTTCCGCTTCGACCTGGGCA
>VGPQ01000272.1 GCA_016882555.1 Cyanobacteria bacterium M_surface_7_m2_040 | reverse complement strand
ATTTCGGGCAGCATTGGGCTGAAGTTAGCGGCCCTGTGGATCGCCCGGCCACTCCACCAGGCCCAGCTGCAGCGCCAGCACGCCGGCATGGGTGCGGCCGCGGGCGTTGAGCTTGAGCAACACGCTCTTGAGATGGCTTTTGACCGTCTCGATCGCAATGACCAGTTGTTGGGCGATTTCGGCGTTGTTGTGGCCTCGCGCCAGCAGGGTCAGCACCTCCTGCTCCCGCGCGCTCAGCGGTGGTTGTGGTCCAGCCCCGCTGCCGCCCTGGCGCGATCGCAGCAGCTCAACGATGGCCCGGTCGACCACGATGCCGCCGCCGCACACCGTGGCCACGGCACTGCTGGCGGTGCCGGCTCCCAGGGTGCTGTCGAGCAGCAGCCCATCGCAGCCGGCATCGATGGCTGCTTTGAGGGGAGCGGGCCTGGGCTGGCCACTCACCAACAGCAGGGTGCGCAGCTGGGGCCAGCGCCGCTTCGCCATGGTCACCAGCTCGATGCCACAACCCGCTTCCAGCTGATCGCCGCAGAGCAGCACCTCGGGATCGTGCCTCGCCAGCGCGTCGAGGGCCTCAGCGGCGGTGGTGCAGGCCCCCACCACCACCGCCGAGCTGAGCGGGCCCGCCACGGCAAAACACAGGGTTGCCCGTTGTCCGAAGCACACCACGATGCGCTGCTGGTGCAGCAGCTCCCTGACGTGTTCGGTGCCCTGCTGGATCAGGCCGATCCGCTCGCTGAGATCCATGGCACCTTGCCGGTCCCTGTCTGCATGGTGGCGCTGATTACGTGGATCCGCACTCGCCCTCGGCCCCGCAGCCACCCACAATTGGCGCTCAATACGGCCAGCAGGCCCCATGGCCTTCTTTGACTCCGAGATCGTCCAGGACGAGGCCAAGCGCCTGTTTCTCGACTACCAGCAGTTGATGCAGCTCGGCAGCGAGTACGGCAAATTCGATCGTGAGGGCAAGAAGCTCTACATCGAGCGCATGGAGTCGATGATGGAGCGCTACCGGGTGTTCATGAAGCGCTTCGAACTCTCCGAAGACTTCCAGGCCAAGCTCACGGTCGAGCAGCTGCGCACCCAGCTGGGTCAGTTCGGCCTCACCCCCGACGTGATGTTTCAGCAGATGGAGCAGACCCTGGCCCGCATGAAAACGCAGCTGGAGCGGGAAACCTGAGCCACCTCACTCGTACGATCCGGCAGCAGTCGGTGGAGCAGTGGTGACGCAGGCGGTTTCGGCGGCAGCCCCAGCGGCCCAGGGCACGCTGCCCTCCTGGTTGGCGCGTGGCCTGGCCGACCTGTTTCCGGCGGGCCAGGACCAGGCGGCCGCTGATCCAGACCAGGCCCTGGCGGCCCGCCTGGCAGAGGCCCAGGCCCAGGGCCGGCCCCTGCGGATCAAGCTGGGGATTGACCCCACCGGATCCGATATCCATCTGGGTCACTCGATTCTGTTCCGCAAGCTGCGGGCCTTTCAGGACGCCGGCCACACCGCGGTGCTGATCATCGGCGATTTCACGGCCCGCATCGGCGATCCCACCGGCAAGAGCACCACCCGGGTGCAGCTCAGCGAGGCCGAGGTGGAGGCCAATGCCCGCACCTACCTGCAACAGCTCGGTGAGGGCCAGGATCCGGATCGGGCCCTGCTCGATTTTGTGACCCCCGGCCGGCTGGAGGTGCGCCGCAACAGCGACTGGCTGGCGGGGCTGGATCTGCCCCAGGTGATCGAGTTGCTGGCCACCAGCACCGTGGGGCAGATGCTGGCCAAGGAGGAGTTTTCCAACCGCTATGGCTCGGGCACGCCGATCGTGCTGCACGAATTTCTGTATCCCCTGCTGCAGGGCTACGACTCGGTGCAGGTGCGCGCCGATGTGGAGCTGGGCGGCACCGACCAGAAGTTCAATGTGGCCATGGGCCGCGATCTGCAGCGTCACTTTGACCAGAGGCCGCAGTTCGGCCTGCTGCTGCCAATCCTGCCAGGGCTCGATGGTGTGCAGAAGATGAGCAAGAGCCTGGGCAACACCGTGGGCCTGAGCGAAGACCCGCTGTCGATGTACTCCAAGCTCGAGAAGGTGCCCGATGCCGTGGTCGACGCTTATCTGACCCTGCTCACCGATCTCGACCTTCAGGCCCTGCCGGCCAACCCGCGTCAGCGCCAGCAGGCGATGGCACTGGAGATCACGCGTCAGCGCCATGGTGAAGCGGCAGCCCACCAGGCTCAGGCCGATGCCGCCAACCTGGTGGGCGGTGCCCGTGGCAGCGGCGCCGCGGCTGCCGAGGTGCCCGAGGCCTCGCTGGCGGCGGTCAACTTTCCGGCCAAGGCGTTCTATCTGCTCAGCGCCGTCGGCCTTTGCGCCAGCAGCAGCGAGGCCCGCCGCCAGATTCAGGGGGGCGGGGTCAAGCTCGATGGCGAGAAGATCGCCGATCCCAATCTCGAGTTCGCAACCGCAGCCGCCCTCGATGGCAAGGTGCTGCAGTTGGGTAAGAAGACCTTTCGGCGTCTGGTGAGCCCCTGATGCAGCCCCTGTTGGAGCGCGATCCGGCTGAGCGCATCATCGTGGCCCTTGATGGCATGGGCCCCGAGCAGGCCCTCGCCTTTGCGGCGCGTTTGCCCCAGCTGCGCTGGGTGAAGGTGGGGCTTGAGCTCTACACGGCCGCCGGTCCGCCCGTGGTCCAGCAACTGCGCGATCTGGGCAAGCGCGTGTTTCTCGATCTCAAGTTCCACGACATCCCCGCCACCATGGCGGGGGCCTGCCGCAGTGCCGCCCGGATCGGAGCCGAGCTGATCACGGTGCATGCCTGTGCCGGCAGCCAAGCCCTTGTGGCTGCCCGGCATGCTGCAGAGGACGCGGCCGCCGACACAGCACAACCATGTCCAACACTGCTGGCTGTGACTGTGCTCACCAGCTGGGAAGCATCTCGTTTTGCCGCTGAACTAGCGATCGA
>VGPQ01000271.1 GCA_016882555.1 Cyanobacteria bacterium M_surface_7_m2_040 | reverse complement strand
TGCCTGCTTTGCCGCGGGTGCCGCGGCTGGTGGCCTCAAATTCATTGACCGGCATCCGCTTGAGGTAGCCGTTCTCGGTGAGCATGACGACCGAGCGCTCGTTGGCGATCAGGTCGATGTCTTCCAGCCCGCCCTCGATGTCGAGGATCTCGGTGCGGCGGGGCGAGTCGAAGCGGCTGCGAATCGCTCCCAGCTCGTCGGTGATCAAGCCAAGAACGCGCTCACGGCGGCCGAGGATGTCCTTGTAGTCGGCGATCTTGGCAACCAGATCCTCGTGCTCGAGGCGGATCTTGTCGGCTTCCAGGGCCGTGAGCCGGCGCAGCTGCATCTGCAGGATGGCGTCAGCCTGGATGTCGCTGAGGCCATGGCGCTCCTGCAGTTGTTGACGCGCCGTTGCGGTGTCCGATGCCGCCCTGATCAGCGCGATGATCGGATCGAGCTGGTCGAGCGCCAGCAGCAGGCCCAGCAAAATGTGGTCGCGCTCTTCAGCCTTGCGCAGGAAGTAGCGCGTGCGGCGCTCGATCGTCTCGATGCGGAAGTCGAGGAACACCTCGAGCATCTTGCGCAGGGTGAGCAGGATCGGTTCGCCGCCCACCAACGCCAGCATGTAGGCGCTGAAGTTGTTCTGCAGCGGGGTGAGCTTGAACAGGTTGTTGAGAACAACCTGGGGGTAGGCGTCGCGCCGCAGCTCGATCACGATGCGCATGCCGTCGCGATCGGATTCGTCGCGAATGTCGGCGATGCCTTCGAGCTTCTTGTCGTTGACCAGTTCGGCAATGCGCTCGATCAGCGCCGCCTTGTTGGTCTGGTAGGGCAATTGCGTGATGATCACCGCATCGCGGTCAGGGCGACCGGTCGCCTCGATCGTCTCGATCGCCGCCACACCGCGCATCGTGATCGAGCCACGGCCTGTGGTGTAGGTCTCGCGGATGCCGCTGCGCCCCAGAATCTGCCCGCCGGTTGGGAAGTCGGGCCCGGGAATGATCGCCATCAGCTCGCGATCCGTGATCTCGGGATTGGCGATCAGGGCCAGCAGGCCGTCGATCAGCTCGCCCAGGTTGTGGGGCGGAATGTTGGTCGCCATGCCCACGGCGATGCCTGAGGAGCCGTTGAGCAGCAGCTGCGGGATGCGCGCCGGCATCACCGTTGGCTCTTGCTGGGAGCCGTCGAAGTTGTCGACGAAATCGACCGTTTCAGCCTCGATGTCCTCGAGCAGGCTGTCGGTGGTCAGCGCCTGCAGTCGCGACTCGGTGTAGCGCATGGCGGCCGGTGGATCGTTGTCCACCGAGCCAAAGTTGCCATGCCCGTCGATCAGGGGCATGCGCATCGAAAAGTCCTGGGCCATGCGCACCAGGGCGTCGTAGACCGCGGTGTCGCCGTGCGGGTGGTACTTACCCAGCACCTCACCCACCACACGGGCGCACTTGCGGTAGGGCCTGTCGCTGGTTAGGCCCAGTTCGTACATCGCATAGAGGATCCGGCGATGCACCGGTTTGAGCCCGTCGCGGGCATCGGGCAGAGCCCGTCCCACGATCACGCTCATCGCATACTCCAGATAGGAGCGCGACATCTCGTTGCGGAGGTCGGTCTGAATGACCCTGGAGCTCGGATCGCTGCCGGATTCGCCGGAAGGTTCAGGTCCGGTTGGATCCGCCATGCGACAACGACACCATCAAATTCAATTCTACCGAAACCCTTGCGAGCTGGCACTTTGTTGCCAGCTCAGCCGTCAGCTGTGGGTCTGTGAACCATGAGCGCAAGGCGTCCTGGCCCACAGGTGAGCGAGCAGCGCTCTCTGCAACAGCTCCAGCAGAAGCAGAGCGCCGGCGATCTGCAGGTGCGCACGGCGGCTGCGTTCCGCGACCTGGTGCAGATTCAAGGCCTTGATGCGGCCTACCAGCAGACCGATGTGGTCGCGGCAGCTGACACCGTGCTCAGCGATCAAGGCTGCGTGCTGCTGACCCTGGGGCCCTGCGACCCACCGATTCGCTTCAAGGAGGTGCAACTCGGTGGGGTAGCGGCCCAGGTAGCTGGCTCTGGCGGTGAGCTGGTGCTCCCGTTGGGCGGCGCCCTGGGGGATCCAGCGCGCCGCAGCGGAGCTCAGGTGCTGGCAGAGCTGTTGGCGGGTCAGCCGTTGCCACTGCAGGGGCTGGGCGAACCCACCGCCTTGCAGCCCCGCCAGGAGCTCAGCGGCGAGGCGCGCCTGGGTGACTTTGGGGTGGCACGTCTGCTGTTGCATCGCGCCATCTGTGAAAACGGCATCGTTGCGGTCAACAGTGCCGATGGCTTGTTGCGCAGCAGCTATGGCCCCTTGCTGGGTCCGTTGGTCTCAGGTCTCTACAGCTGCGCCGGTGCCGGCAGCATCGGTCTGACGATGCCGGAACTGTCGCAGCTGGGTGCTGGTTCGCCTGTGCTGGTGGGGGGCGGTGTGGGCTGGGTGCTGGGCGCGGGTAGTGGTCATCACCCGGGTGCCCGCCGCCAGGCCAGTGGACACGCCTGCGTGCCGGCTGCCTGTGCTGCCGTCATGGTCGATCTGCAGCAGCTTCGACCTGAGGTCGTTCGAGCCTGTTATCTCGAAGGCCATGGTGCTGCGCTCTTGCTCCCGGTCGCAGCCCCTGTGCTGCTGCTGAGCCGGGCGGCGGCCGAACAGGCCGCGGCAGGCAACGATGCCCTGCAGGCACCCGTGCTCGATCTGGCGGTGCCAAGACGGGTCAAGCCGCAGCTGGGCTCCCTGAGCTATGCGCAGCTGCACAGCGGAGTTGCGCGTGTTCAAGAGCGCACCTTGCGTTGTGCTCCAGCCCACAGTCCCAGGCTGGCTGAAGCGGCCGCTGAGCAGCTGCGTACGGCTCTGCTGGAGAACCGTTTCCCGCTGCAGCTGCCCTTGCATCCGCTGCCCAGCACGCCCGCGCTGCGGCCGTTTGACCCTTAAAACCCCTGTTGGCAGCGGCCTGGTAGACC
>VGPQ01000270.1 GCA_016882555.1 Cyanobacteria bacterium M_surface_7_m2_040 | reverse complement strand
GTGATGCTGCTGGACGCCGTCATCTACCTGCGCAATCCCCTCAGCTGGGACAAGGAGGTGCACCAGGTGCTGGGCAGCACCGTGGGTGAGGTGATGAGCAAGACCCCCCACAGCTGCAAGGCCGATCTGCCGTTGCCGGCGGCCGCCAAGCTGCTGCACGAGCGCAGCACCCAGCGGTTGTTTGTGCTCGATGACGCGCGCAAGCCGATCGGTGTGCTCACCCGGGGTGATGTGGTGCGCGCCCTGGCCGAGGCGGGGTAGGGCCTCGCCTCAGGGCGGAGGCAGCAGCGGCGGCGGCGGGGCACCGGGCGTTGTGCTGATGGCAGCTGGCTCCGGCACCGGTGGAGCCGTGTTGTTTTTGATGGGCTCTGGCCCCGGTCCGCTCAGCTCGCTGGTCGCTTCGTCCGTCGGCAGCGGCGCACCCTCGGGCAGCACCAGGGGCGGCGGCAGATCGGGCGGCAGGTCCAGGGTTTCGCTGCCACTGAGGGCATCGAGGGGTGCGGCGGCGTCTTCGGCCTGGCGTTGGCGCAGGGCCAGTGGGTCGGCGCTGATCGGCGGTTCGCGCAGGGGCGAGCCGGCGCTGGCCAGGCGCGGATCCTTGCCAGCCCTGGGGGCCCAGATCAGGCGCGCCACCGGTTCGACCCCCTGCTCCATCAACCGGTTGAAGCCGGCCATGGCCCGGTCGAGCAGCTGGGTGCCCAGGGTCTGGCCGCAGCTCAGCGGGTTGCTGCAGGGGCCGTCGGCCGCCCGGGCACTGAGGCCGGCCAGCAGCGAACCCTGCAGCGCCACCGGCCTGGGGCTCAGCCTGAGCATGTACGGCACGTGCACAAAGCTGGTGGCGCCACCGCTGATCCAGTTGGCGTCGGCCTGGCTGAAGCCTTTGACCCCAGGAATAATGAAGCGGCTCTTGGAGGCGTGGTCGGGCAGGTAGGCCGCCCGCAGACCCCGCCGGCGGGCCAGGGCGCGCGTTTGCTCGAGGGTGAGGCCGTCGCGGCTCATCAACACCTCGAGCCGCCCATCGCGCCGCAGGCCCATGATCATGCGGATCCGCGGCAGGAAATAGCGGATCTGTTGGCCCATGCTGATGCTGTAGGCCCCTCTGTAGCTGGTGGGCGGACGTTCCAGGTCGTTGTAGACGCTGTGCAGGCCGCCAATAAAGGTGTCGAAGCGCTGCGCCCGTTCGGGGGTCAGCTCGCCGTAGCCAAACTCCACGCCGCCGTCGTGGCGGATGCCCACAAACGCCCGCTGCCGCGCGGCGGTGCGGTTGCGGCCGCGCCAGATGCGCGGGCCCAGCTTGAGATCGCCGAGCGGCACGGTGACCTCGCGACCGCCATCGACATGGCGCTCGTACATCGGCCCCGAGACAAAGGCCAAGGCCGAGCGGTCGGCGAAGGCCTGCTGCTCCCTGTCCCAGCCTTCGAGCAGATCGAACTGCACTTTGCGGGGATCGACGTCGAGCGCGTAGACCTCGTCGTCGCTCATGTAGCGGAACGGCTGGCCGTCAGCGGCGGTGAGCAGGGAACCGCCGGCGGGCGAGCGCTCGTCTGGCAGGGGCGGGGCAATGGCGATCAGAAACGCCAACGCCCCCATCGGCATCGCCACCGTGAGGCTGCGCTTGCGGCGCCACAGCGGCCGTTTCAGGCGGCCCTGCGGGGTTGCCGCTGTCGCTGAGGCGGGGGCTGGCAGGGGTGATTCCAAGCAACGACGGCCCCGTCGGCCACCAGCCAGATCCGTTCACCTTGGGCGGTGGGATGGCCGCCCGTCAAGCGCCCGAAGGCCGGCAGGGCCAGCCGCTGCAGGGCCTGGTCATGGCTGAAACAGGGCAGCCGCAGGCGGTTGTTGCCACGCCCCACCAGGGCCACCGGGTGCAGGTGGCCGCAGAGGTTGAGCCGTCCCGCCCGGGGGTCGGGCTCGTGGCTGAGCCACCACGGGCCCAGGGCCTGGGCCGACTCCTGCTGCAGCGCCGCAATCCAGCTGCCGCGGTCGTGGTTGCCGCCGATCAGGCGCAGCTGACACCCCAGCAGCTCGGGCAGGGCCTCAAGTTTCTGCCGCAGCTCGGCGGTCAACCCCAGGCGGCTGTGGATCAGATCCCCCAGGATCACAAGCTGCTGAGGCTGCCAGCGGGCCGCCAGCGCGATCAGGGCGTTGAGGGTCTCCAGGTCGCCATCGCTGGGCACGGGGATGCCGTGGGCCTGAAAGGTCTCGGCCTTGCCCAGGTGCAGATCGGCCACCAGCAGGGTGCGGCGGCTTGGGTCCCAGATGGCCCGCTCGGCCAGCAGCTGCAGCTCCTCGCCTTGCCAGACAAAACGGGCCTCGGCTACTGGCGTCTCCGTTGGCCCGTTCATCGGCCGCCCATCACCCGCTGGTAGGCCGGCCGCGCCCCGGTGGCGGCGATCGTGGCCTGCACGTTGGGGTAGGGGCTCAGGTCAATCTGCGGGAAGAAGATCGGCAGGTAGGCCAGGTAGGCGTGCACGGCGCAGTCGGCTACGCCCCAGCCCGGGTCACCCCAGGGGCCCTCCATCAGCGAGCGGCCGCCGGCCAGCAAGCCATCGAGCACACCCATCAACCGCGGAAACTCCTTCTCGCGGTTGGACGGCACAAACAGGGCCACCGCCAGGGTGGCGTTGGCAAACAGCACCCACTGGCTGGCCAGGCTGCGGCGGGCCGCAGCGGTGGCGGCATCGCCTGCAAACTCGCCGCCGTAGTGTTCGGCCAGATGCAGCAGGATCGCGCCGCTCTCAAACAGCTGCAGCGGCTCGCCGCCCGGCGCCGTGAAAGCGGTATCGACCAGGGCGGGTACCTTGCCAAAGGGGTTGATGCAGGTGAATGCCTCTGCCCGGTGCTCACCGGCCTCCATGTCGAGCTGCTGCCAGCTGTAGGCGATGCCCTGCTCCTCCAGGTACCAGCGGGGCATCGAGGCGCGGCTGCGGGCGCCGCCGTAGAGGGTGAGGGTCATGGGGATGC
>VGPQ01000269.1 GCA_016882555.1 Cyanobacteria bacterium M_surface_7_m2_040 | reverse complement strand
TGGCGCAGCTTGCGCGCCTCCTCTCCCGCCCGGCGCTGCAGCTCCTGGTCGCTGAGGGCCTGCTCCGCGCGCGCCTGCGCGGCGATCACATCGGCCTCATCGACGGCATACCCCGCGCCGCGGGCCAAAGCCAGAAACGCAGCGATCTCCAGTGGCTGCTCCAGCTGGGGCTGCAACTGCGGATCCCGGCGGGCGGCCGTCACAAAGGCATCCAGTTGCTCGAGGCTCACAGCGGCAGGTTCAGCTGGCCCTGGTCTAACGGCGCCGCGGTGGTTGTGCTGGAACCGGCAACAGGCTGGGCGCTCCACCCCGCTGGATCCCAGGGTTCCAGCAGAGGCTCCAGCGCCCGCAGACCCGGGCCGTCGGCCGGGGCCAGCCAGGGTTCTTCGAGCCCACGCGGAACGATCACCGGCATGCGGTCGTGCAGGGGCGCCACCAGGGCGTTGGGCCGGGTGGTGAGTACGCAGCAACTCTCGAGCTCGCTGCCATCGGGCCCGATCCAGCGCTCCCACAACCCCGCCAGCCAGAACAGCTCGCCGTCAGCGGGGGCGATGCGGCGCCCTTTTTCAAAGAAGGCCGTCGCCGGCATCAGGCAGCGGCGATGCCGCCAGCCGCCGCGAAAGGTGGCTTTCTCAGCCACGGTTTCGCTGCGGGCATTGAACGGGCGGGGCCGGCGCTTGCCATCGGGCCCCGGTGCCAAGGGGTCCTTGACCCAATCGGGCAACAGGCCCCACAGCATCAGCGCTGCCTCGTGGCGGCCATGCTCCTGGCGCAACGCCAGCAGCGGCTCACCCGGCAGCACCAGCGCGCGTGGGGCGTAGTGCTGCGCCAGCCCGGCCGGCAGCGGGCAGGCCAGCTGCGCTGCCACAGCCTCCAGGGGAGCCTCAAGCGCAAAACGTCCGCACATGCCGCAACCCGTTCGGATACCCACCCCCTAGGCGGATCGGCTCCGCCTAGGGCGGTCCTAGCTTGGGCCCACTGTCGCGTGAAGCCAGCAGGCCCGCAGCACCATGCCGATTCGTCAGGACGACAACCAGCCGAACCGGCGCATCGGCATCGTCAACCTGGTGCTGATCGGCTTCGGCGTGCTGCTGCTGTTCAGCAACTTTTTGCCCAACCCGGCGATGCAGGTGCCGCGGGTGCCCTACTCGCTGTTCATCGACCAGGTCAACGACGACAACGTCAAGCGGGCCTACATCACCAGCGATCAGATCCGCTACGAGCTCAAGGCCCCGCCGGCCGAAGACGCCCCCACGGTGCTCTCGACGACGCCGATCTTCGACATGGATCTGCCCCAGCGCCTCGAGCAGCACGGCGTCGAATTTGCCGCCGCCCCGCCCAAGAAGCCGAGCTTCATCACCACGGCGCTGAGCTGGGTGGTGCCGCCGCTGATTTTCATTCTGGTGCTGCAGTTCTTTGCCCGCCGCAGCGGCATGGGCGGCGCCCAGGGAGCCCTCAGCTTCACCAAGAGCAAGGCCAAGGTGTACGTGCCCGATGAGGAATCGCGCGTCACCTTCGCCGATGTGGCCGGTGTCGACGAGGCCAAGGCCGAGCTCACCGAGATCGTCGACTTCCTCAAGACCCCGGAGCGCTACACCGCCATCGGCGCCCGCATTCCCAAGGGGGTGCTGCTGGTGGGCCCTCCCGGCACCGGCAAGACCCTGCTCTCCAAGGCTGTCGCCGGTGAGGCGAGTGTGCCGTTCTTCATCATCAGCGGCTCGGAGTTCGTCGAGCTGTTCGTCGGCGCCGGCGCGGCGCGGGTGCGCGATCTGTTTGAAGAGGCGAAGAAAAAGGCGCCCTGCATCATTTTCATCGACGAGCTCGATGCGATCGGCAAGAGCCGCGCCGGCTCGATGGGCGTGGTCGGCGGCAACGACGAGCGCGAGCAGACCCTCAACCAGCTGCTCACCGAAATGGACGGCTTTGCCGCCAAGGACAAACCGGTGATCGTGCTGGCCGCCACCAACCAGCCCGAAACCCTCGATGCCGCGCTGCTGCGCCCGGGCCGTTTCGACCGCCAGGTGCTGGTGGACCGCCCCGACCTGAGCGGCCGGCGCACGATCCTCGACATCTACGCCAAGAAGGTGAAGCTCTCCGGCGAGGTGGATCTTGACCGCATCGCCCAGGCCACCGCCGGTTTTGCCGGTGCTGACCTGGCCAACCTGGTCAACGAGGCGGCGCTGCTGGCCGCCCGCGCCAAGCGCACCCAGGTCGAGCAGGGCGACCTCAACGAAGCGATCGAGCGCGTGGTGGCCGGCCTTGAGAAAAAGAGCCGCGTGCTGCAGCCCGATGAAAAGAAGGTGGTGGCGTACCACGAAGTGGGCCACGCCATCGTCGGCCACCTGATGCCCGGCGGCAGCAAGGTCGCCAAGATCTCGATCGTGCCCCGCGGCATGAGCGCCCTGGGTTACACCCTGCAGCTGCCCACCGAAGAGCGCTTCCTCAACTCCAAGGACGACCTCGAGGGCCAGATCGCCACGTTGCTGGGCGGCCGCAGCGCCGAAGAGGTGGTCTTTGGGGCGGTCACCACCGGCGCCGCCAACGACCTGCAGCGCGCCACCGACATTGCCGAGCAGATGGTCGGCACCTATGGCATGAGCGAGATTCTCGGACCGCTCGCCTACGACAAGCAGGGGGGTAGCCGTTTTCTGGGCGGCGGCAACAATCCGCGCCGTTCGGTCAGCGACACCACAGCCCAGGCCATCGACAAAGAGGTGCGCAGCCTGGTGGACCGCGCCCACGACCGAGCCCTGGCGATCCTGCGCCACAACCGCGAGCTGCTCGAGCGCATCTCCCAGGAGATCCTCGCCAAAGAGGTGATCGAAGGCGACGAGCTCAAGGGCCTGCTCGCCGAGAGCGTAATGCCCGAGGAGGCCAGGCTGAGCGCCTGAAGTCAAACTAAGCTAAGACTTAGTTCACCCCAGGGCTTCACCATGGCTTCTGCCCTTGGCGGACCACCCGAGCGTCAGGTCAACGT
>VGPQ01000268.1 GCA_016882555.1 Cyanobacteria bacterium M_surface_7_m2_040 | reverse complement strand
TGAAGACAGCCAACAACTGCGGGGGGCTCAGAACGATCAGACGATGCCCTCGGCCGCCTGCACCTTCTCCACCTGACGCTTCTTGAGCACCAGCATGATCTGGGCAAGGGCGACAGCTGCGAAGAACGCCAGCAGGCCGTAGATCCTGACGGGGTTCTGCAGCACGATCTCGGTGTCGATCTGACCGAAGCCACCGACATTGGGATCGTTAGTCAGGGGCGCACCGGCCGCAACGGTGTCGCCCACGGCCACGATCACGCTGGGGCCTGCGGGCACGGTCTCGGTGACGGAGTTGCCGTCGCTGGTGCTGATCGTGACCACGGAGGCGCCGTTGTCACCAGGGGCGATCGCCTTGATGGTGCCGGCTGCAGGAGCGGTGAACACCCCGTTGTTGCTCTTTTCACCGGTGGGATACACCTGGCCGCGGCCACGGTTTCCGCCCACGTGAATCGCGTACTTGCCGAAATGGATGGCGCTGTCGGTGGCGGGATCGGGCGACAGGATCGGGAACACGATCTCCTGGTGCTGATCACCGGGCAGGGGGCCAATGATGTAGGTGTTCGGGAGCTCGTCCGAGTACTGGGTGTAGAAGAGACCCGCGGTCTCCTCCTTGAGCTCGTCGCTCATGCGGTCCTGGGGAGCCAGGGTGAAGCCGTCAGGCAGCATCAGCACCGCACCCACGTTGAGGCCGGTGGGGCTGCCATCGCCGGACACCTGCTGCACCGAGGTGTCGTAGGGAACCTCCACCACGGCCTTGAAGACCGTGTCGGGCATCACCGCCTGGGGCACCTCAACGCGGGTGGGTTTCTTGGCCAGGTGGCAGTTGGCGCAGACGATCTTGCCGGTGGCCTCACGCGGTGTGGCGTAGTTCTGCTGGGCCCAGAAGGGATAGGCCCAGCTGGGGGTGGCTGCGCTGATCAGCACGGTGAGGGCTAGGCCGAGGCCGAGCAGGGAACCGGCGAAAGAGGAGAGGAAGCGACGCATGGCAGGGCTGATGGCGAGGGCGGGAGACGAGATCAGGCCCACCAGGGCTTGTCACCGGTGCGGAAGTCGGTTTCCGTCCACTGGCTGAGAAAGACGTTGTCGTTGTCGACCGACACATGGGCCAGGGCCAGCGACAGCGGCGCCGGGCCGCGCACCACCTTGCCGGTGGCGTCGTACTGGGAGCCGTGGCAGGGGCACATGAACTTGTTCTGGCCGCTGTTCCAGGGCACCACGCAACCCAGGTGGGTGCAGATGGCGTTGATGCCGTAGCTGCCGATGGCATCGCTGCCTTCCACGATCAGGTAGGTGGGATCGCCCTTGAGCCCCTGCACCAGGCTTCGATCGCCCTCCTTATGGGTGGCCAGCCATCCACTGGCGGTGACGTTGTTGCCGAGTTCGTCCTTGGCCGAAGTGCCACCGCCGCCGCCGGCGGCACGGGGCGGAATGAAGTAGTTGACGACCGGGTAGAGCGCGCCGAGGGCCACACCAGTGACCGACCCGAAGGTCAGCAGGTTCATGAACTGCCGTCGGCCCATTCCGGGCACGTCACCGGCAGGGGAGGCTGCTGGAATCTGGGTCATGCGAGGCAGTCCGGGGGCCGGCGCAACGTGGCGCCACATTAGAACTTGCTCCAGCCGCCTCGCGCTCTCCAGTGGCGCCAGGCGCGGGGGTTGCAACATGCTGTTGTGTGAAGCCCTGCCGGCCGCAGCCCGATGGACGCCCCCCTGAGCGCCGGTGAGGTGATCGCACTGCTGCGGCAGCGCTGGCAGGCGTCCTATGACCTGCAACTGGTGCAGCGGCGTGGACGCCTGTACCTGCAGGTGATGTGGGCCTACCAGGAACAGCTCTCCTTTCCCCTCAGCGCCGAGGAGTACGAGACCCACATCGCCGAGCTGGTGCTGGTGCTCAACAGTCTGGGCGTGGCAGCTGTGGTGCGCGACTGGCTGCAGCAGTGCCCCGACCGGCCCCGCCTGGGCAAGGCGCTGTCGCTGGCGCTGGAGCTGCCGCCCGGACGGGCCAGCGAGTTCATGCTTTAGCCGGCCGCAGCGATTCGCTCAGGGCCACGAGGGCCACGCCGATCAGAAACAGCACGGTGATCGCCCCACTCAGCAGCAGCATCGTGAGCGGATCGGTGGATGGGGTCAGCACCGCCCCCGCCACGGCCGCAATCAGCACCACCCAGCGCCAGGCGCCGAGCATCGATCGCCAGCGCACCAGCCCCAACAGCCCCAGCAGCAGCTGCAGAACCGGCAACTGAAACGCCAGCGCCGTGGCCAGCATCAGCAGCAGCACGAAATCGAGGTAGCGCTCGATCGACCAGGCCGGTTCGACCACATCGGCGCCATAGCTCACCAGAAACTGCAGGGCTGCGGGCACCAGCGCCCACCAGGCAAAGGCCAGACCGGCCGCAAATAGCAGGGCCGAGCCGGCCACGGCTGGCGCCACCAGCCGCCGCTCGCTGCGGCTGAGACCCGGAAGCACGAAGGCGAGGGCCTCATAGAGCACGTAGGGAAGGGCCAGCGTGAGCCCCGCATAGCCCGCCACCTTCAGCGACACCAGCAGAAATTCACCGGGGGCGAGCTGCAGGAAGCGAATGCCATGGGCTGGCATCTCCAGCAGCCGCACCAGGGGCCGCACCAGCAGCAGACAGCCCGCCGCCGCCAACACCACCGCCAGCAGGCTGCGCAGGATGCGGCGGCGCAACTCCTCGAGGTGGTCCACCAGGCTCATCTCCACCTCGCCCGGGAAGTCGTCCTGGCGCAGGGGATCGGCCGCGGCCACCCGAATCGGCGGCGGCGGCGGCGCGGCGGTGGGGGGTGAGGTGCTGTCGCTCATGGGCCGGGCTCCTCCGGCAGGCTAGGGGCAGCGGCCAGCAACGCGGCCGCTGCCGCCGGTTCGCCCCACACCACGCTGCCGCCGCTGTGGCGCACGGTGCCGGCCTGCGCTCCGGGGATGCGCTGCAGCGCCGTGGCATCAACCATCACCACCGGCAC
>VGPQ01000267.1 GCA_016882555.1 Cyanobacteria bacterium M_surface_7_m2_040 | reverse complement strand
GCTCAGGAACGTCAGCAGTGGCTTCATGAGCATCCGGATGAGCATGCGTTCGCCGGCGAACAGACTGCGACCAGCTTGGCGCAGCCTGCCCGTTCAGCCCTCCTCGGGGATGATCCGCACGGCTCGCAGAGGCCCGCCGCTGCGACTGATCGATGACTGAATACCGATTACCGATTAACGGTTTCTGGTTTCCGATCGTGCTGCGGCCTGGCGTGTCTGGAGCTGGGTTGCGAGTGCTTGCTTCGAGCAGCCCTCAGCACACCGAGGGAGTGGGTTGTTGATCCCAGTCTCTCTGGTGCAGGGCGATGACGGCACCATCCACCTGGGCCAGGCGTTCCATGACCAGGGCCAGATCGTTGGCGGCCAACTCGCCGTCGGCACCCCACTTCAGGCAGGTGCGACCGAGGCAGTTGCTGATGCTGATCGTCGTGGTGGAGTCCGTCATGGCGGACCTCCTGGATTGAGTGGAATCACTCTCGTCGGCAGGGCCAGCGTTGCACCACTCCCCATCTGGGGGTAATCACCGGTCTGGATTGCGGTTCAGGCGCTGCATCTGCCAGGTGACGAACGTTCCCACCGGACTCCACAGCAGATAGGGAATCAGCAGCAACGTGGCTGGGGTGGACTGCGGCTGCACCACGACAGCCAGCGCGACGCCCCACACCCAGCCGGCCAGAGCGACCGTGGTGCCGTTCGCCAGCCGGCGCGTGGTGCAGATCAGCCAGGTGTAGCTCTGCACCAGCAGCAGCAGCCCCAGGTAGCCCCCCATCAGGCCCCAGCTCATGGCTGCATTCCAGGCCAGGAGCGCTGAGGCATAGAAGCAGGCGTAGATGCTGATCCAGATCAGCGGGATCAGGCCCTCAAAGGTGAGCCAGGCAGGACGGCGCAGGCGCAGGAACCAGGCGAACTGCTCACGGTTGGGATTCAGCAGGGCCCCCACGGCCACCATGGCCAGCAGGATCAGCAGCGCAGCAGCCATCGGAGCTGAGCAGGGCTCCTCAAGCCTGGCAA
Organism: Cyanobacteria bacterium M_surface_7_m2_040; assembly: GCA_016882555.1. Taxonomy (GTDB): domain Bacteria; phylum Cyanobacteriota; class Cyanobacteriia; order PCC-6307; family Cyanobiaceae; genus RGUW01. Next base: position 1,975 of record VGPQ01000267.1, on the reverse strand, counting down.
GGGGGACACCCGATCAATTATGGCCAAGCCGAAGCCGGCGTGCCGTCGGGCCCCAATGTGGCTGGCAGGTGCCCGGTCTTGACCCAGATGGTGCAACCGGTCTCGCTCCAGGGCCGGTGCACGCTGCCGGGCGGGTTGCGCAGCCAGCTGCCGGCCGGATAGCTGCCGTGCTCGTCCTGGAACACGCCATCGAGCACCACGATCTCTTCGCCGCCCGGGTGGCTGTGGGGTTGAAACACCGTCCCTGGCGCCCACCGCACCAACGCCACATGCTCAGAGCCATAGGCATGCAGGGGCAGTACCTCAAGTCCAGGCACCAGGCCGGGAAGCCAGGTCGACGTTGCGGTGTCGATGACGACCCGCTGTTGATCGAGCGGGTGCATCTGGCGCAGCTTCACCAGAAGCGTGCAGCCCGGCGCGCTGCAGGGGGCATGGCTGCTGCCGGCCGGATTGCGCAGGTAGGTGCCGGCGCCGTAGTCGCCGTGCTCATCGCTGAAGGTGCCTTCCAGCATCAGGATCTCTTCGCCGCCGCCATGGCTGTGGGCCTCAAAACGGCTGCCGGGGGCGTAGCGCACGATCGAGGTGGCCCGCGCCACCTCACCCCCGGCGCGGTCAAGCAGGCGCCGCTCCACGCCAGGCATCGGCGAGGGCGTCCAGTCCAGGACATGGGTGTCAAGCACCGCGCGCTGGCTCAGGTCGGCATGGAGCTGCATGGGTTCCAGTTGTGTTGAAGCGTGGGTTCCCAAGCGTGTGATGGGGGTGGCGGTTTTTTGGGGGGCAGCTGCTGTCCGTTCCCGTCAAACTAGGTTCAGTTCATTGGACAGACAGGCCATGGCCGATGTGAAATCTCTGGAGCAGGCCGTCGAAGCGCTCGACCCTTCCGCCCTGGCGGAGTTCAGTCGTTGGTTTGCGGCCTTCGATTCCGCCGCCTGGGATCAACGGCTGGAGGCCGATGCCGCCGCCGGCAAACTTGATGCGCTCTTGGAAGAAGCTGAAGACGACTATCGAACACTCCCGCATCGCCAGTTGTGAAACACACAGCATCGCTCAGATTCTGGCGCTGCTATCAGTCGTTACCACCAGGAATTCAGGAACTCGCCAACAAGAACTTCGCCCTGCTCAAGATCGATCCCTCCCATCCTTCTCTGCAGTTCAAACGCCTTGCTGCGCGCAGGCTTCACAGCTTGAGAGTGGGGCTCCATTACAGAGCGCTTGGATTGCCAACTGACCAGGGTGTCCATTGGTTCTGGATCGGCAGTCATGCGGACGATGACCGTTTGATCAGCGGCTGAGGCTTTACACCCCCGACGCGGCGAGGGGTATGCGGGCACTGCTGTACCGCTGCGCGGGATCAGCGCCGGGTCGAAGGGCGCGCTGGCGGTTTCACCGAACCGTGATAAGAGGATGTCCAGGGCCTCCCAATCGCCTTCTGCCTTGGCCATCCATTCGGGAACGGCCGACCAGGGTTCAGCCATGCAACACCTCGCCATGGTCGTGCGCTTCGCGCACGACCGGATCCCCGCCCCGGTAGCGCACCTCAACCTCTTCCGGCCGCCTCACCAGCAGATCCAGCGGGAATCGCACCGGACAGAGACGGCGCATTTCCCGGATCTTGGCCAGGTGGCGCCCCTCAAAGGGCATCACCACCAGGATGTCGGCATCAGAATCCCAGCGTCCCTCCCCACGGGCCAGAGACCCAAACAGGATCACCTTCTCGGGGGGCGTAACACGCGACCAGCTGCCGCGTGAAGGCACGCGGAGCCTCGCGGGTCACCAGAGGGGCCGGGGTCGTGGTCATGAAGCCCATCATCGCGAAGCCCTGGAGAACAGGCCAGATGCCCCCATGGTCTCCAGCCGCTTTGCCACCTAGCAGCGCCTGCGCGAGACCATCGCCGAACGCATGCGCATGAGCCTCATCTACCAGCCCCAGCTGCTGGCCTGGGCTACAACAGGGGCACCGCCGCCGAGCCATGGC
>VGPQ01000266.1 GCA_016882555.1 Cyanobacteria bacterium M_surface_7_m2_040 | reverse complement strand
CAGCCCCCTGGGGCCCACGGCATTGACCACGCAACCCACCAGCCGCGCCAGCCACAGCGGCAGCTTGACCGCCTTGTCGTAGGCGTCGATGCCCTGCTGCACCGCCGCTTTGCGGTTGCCCTTGCTGGTCACGGGCTCGGTGTCGAGGGCGTCCTCCACCAGGGCCAGCAGCTGGGCGCCGCGGTCGTTGCGCACGGTGATCCACTGGCGGCCAAAGCTGGCGCCCATGTAGCCGACCACCAGATCGGCGCCGGCGTTGGTGTAGTCGAAGCAGCTCAGGCAGCTGGGGGCAAACACATCCTTGAGCTTGGGGGTGTCGAGCCCGAAAAAGGGCACGGTCTCCTCGCGGCCATCGCTGTGCCGGAAGTGAATGCGAAAGTCCTGCATGAACTCGTAGTGCACCACCGTTTCGGGTGAGCTGACGGTGCTTTCGAGAAAGGTCTGCAGGCCCGCACGGCTCACGTTGTCGACGCAGGGCAACCCCAGCACATACAGCTGCTTGAGCGGCAGGGTCGCCTCGACCGCCCGCAGGGCCTGGATCTGGCAGCCCACGCCGATCGCCAGCAGCCGCTCGATGCCGCTGCCCGGCAGCTGCTCGAGCACCTCCAGATTGGGCGAGAGGGTCGGCTTGTTGACCCTGGCCGCCAGCACCTGCTCGGGGGTGCGGGCCAGCACCGGCACCGGCGTGAAGCGGTCGTGCTCGCTCTGCTGCACGCACAGCACCGCATCCACCAGGCCGCTCTCGAGCGCGCGCACGCTGATCGTGCTGACGATGCCCGTCCACTGGGCGCCGTCGATCGGTTGTTTGAGCCGGGCGGTGAGCATGCGCTGCTGCACACCGAAATAGAGCTCGTCTTCGTTGTCCAGGTCGCGGCTGCGGCCATGGACGCGGGCCTCCATGGCGTCGAACTGCTGGTTCAGAAAGGCGCAGGCGTGGCGCACGTAGGCCACCCAGCGGCTGTCGCAGAGCCCGCACTGGCTGCAGAGGTCCTTGGCCGGATAGGTGCTGCCCTTGGCCAGGGGGCGGGCGCGCTCGTGGGGCAGCAGCGATGGGGTCGGACCTGGCAAGGCAGCAGCCTGCGCATCAAGGCCTCCAAGTTATCGGTCGTGCCTGTGCAGCCGCCGGCTGGCTGACCTGCGCGAGAGTGGTGTCTATGGAATCACGCCCCCTGCCACGCTCGCTGCGCCGCCGCCGCGCGGCCGTGAGGCTGGCATCGGCTGGCCTGGGGGTGGCCCTTGGCCTGGGCGCTCTGGCCCTGATCTGGCCGCGGGCCGATCGCTCATTGGCTCCGCAGGCCCTGGGCAGCGTGGCTGATCTGGCCAAGCCCCCCACCCGCCCGGTGACCGTGCTGGTGATTGGCAGCGATGCCGAGCGCCCCGCCGACCCCAGCAACGGTGCGGCGCCGCCGGGGCCCGCTAACAGCGATGCCCTGCTGCTGCTGCGGGTGCAACCCGGCGGCCCCCTGCAATTGCTCGAACTGCCCATCGAGGCGGCCGTGCAGCTGCCCGGCCAACAGCGGCCCCAGCCCCTGGGTGGGCTCTACCGCCAGGGGGGTGTGGCCCTGGTGGCCGATGCGGTGCGCGAGCTCACCGGTTTGCCCCCCGGCCAGCCCGATCGCTACGTGGTGATCGGCCGCGCCGGCCTGCGCCAGTTGATCGATGGGTTGGGTGCGATCGATGTCAGTCCGCCACGGGCGATGCGCTACTCCGATCGGCGCCAGAAGCTCAGCATCGATCTGCAGGCCGGCCTGCAGCGCCTGGATGGGCAGCAGGTGGAGCACATGGTGCGCTACCGCGACCCATTGGCCGGCGAGGAGGGGCGCCGCCAGCAGCAACAGCAATTGCTGCGCAGCCTGATGCGCGAGCTGGTTCAGACCCAGCGCCTGCCCCAGCTGTCTGCTCTGGCACGCAATGTGTTGGCCGATGCCGACACCAACCTCAGCGAGGGCGAACTGCTGAGCCTGCTGGCCGCCGGCCTGGCCCAGCCCGATGCCCTCGAGGTCACGGACCTGCCGCTGTTGCCCAGCGACCCCCGCCACAAGCCGCTGCGGGAGCTGGCTCCCCTGCCCCAGGGGGTGGCCGGTTGGCAGGCGTCACCGTGATCTAACTCAGCTCAACAAGCCGCTGGCGCCAGTGCAGTCTGGTGCTGAGCACCAGGGCTTCGGTTCCACCGACAGGTGCATCGGCAGAGCCATCACCAACGCCCGCGCCGGCATCGAGCCAGCCCAACCAGGGCAGCGCGTCGTGGCGCCTGGCTTCCGCGTCCCAGGGTCTTCCCCATTGGGCCAACCCCACCAGCGGAACCTGCCATTGCCGCAGCAGGGCGGTGGCAGCTGCCGGCACCCCGCTGGCCGCTTGCGCCGCGCTCAGCAGCAGCACACAGGGCTGTCGCGCCGCCCCCAGTTCGGCAGCCCAGTGACCCAGCCCCACCTCCAGGGGCAGGCCTGGATCCAGGGGCAGGGCGGCCAGGCAGGCGGGCGGCAGGGCGGCCAGGGCCTGCTGGGCAGCGTTGCCGCTGTCGCTGCCGGGCCCTGCAGACAGCCCGTGGTGCAGGGTCAGCTGCAAGGCCTGGGCCAGCGGAGCGGCGGCGGTGGTCTGCAGGGCGGAGATCTGGGCGCTGTCGCCACAGCTCAGCAGAACCAATGAAGCAGCGTTTGGGTTCATGGCTCCTGGGGCGGCTCGCTTCTACGATCGAGCATGAGCTCCATCGGCTGCGCCCGCCGTGACCCAGTTCATCACCGCTGATCGGCCGGCGCAGCAGGCGCAGCCATTGGCCCCTCAGCACGACTCCCGGCGCCTGCGCCTGTTCAGCGGCACCTCCAATCCGGAGTTGGCCTGTGAAATTGCGGCCTATCTGGGGGTCCCCGATGGTCCGCGGGTGATCAAGCGTTTCGCCGACGGCGAGCTCTACATCCAGATCCAGGAATCGATCCGCGGCTGCGATGTGTTCCTGATCCAGCCCACCTGCGCTCCGGTGAACGATCACCTGATGGAGCTGTTGA
>VGPQ01000265.1 GCA_016882555.1 Cyanobacteria bacterium M_surface_7_m2_040 | reverse complement strand
TGGAAGCACCAGCCAGTCGCCTTTGTCGAATTGGTGATCGAGCTTGACGTCGTTAAGGCCCGCTAGCCTGCTGTTGGGGAGCTTCAGCAGCTCAGAGAGGGCACTGAGGCTGGTGGTTTGCCGCAGTTTGACCCAGATCCGGTCAGAGGCGGGCTCAGCAGCTGAAGGCTGGGGGAGCGAAGCGAGGCGATCGTGCTGTTCAGACCGGTTCCAGTGTTCCGGAGCCATTGCCACACCAACCGCCGGTGCAGCGACCGGGATCAAATACAGCAGTGACAGACACCATCGTGAAGGCTTCACACATCACCCATCGAACAACATCCCTGGGAGAAGCCACCATCCCCGGGCGCGCAAACAGTAGCCCATGGCCGCTGGGTGATCAAGTGTTTTTGGCTACATCAGGATCAGCAAGAATGCTGAGATCAATTGCCCCGCAATCGCTTTAGCGCGATTTGCAGTCGATCTGTCGCAGGGCTTCAAACAACACGACAGCCACGGAAACCGACAGATTCAAGGAGCGAACGCCGGGAGATTGATGACGGCTGGCGTGTCGCATGGGAATTACGAGTCTCATGTCGGCACTAGCGTGAATGCAAGCAGGCAGGCCATCGCTCTCGCGGCCAAACAGCAGCCAGTCATCGGGCTGAAAATCCACACTGGTGTAAGGCTGGGCGGCATGGCTGCTGAGTGCGATCAGCCGCCCCCCCTGTCGCTCTCGAAGCGAGCAGAAGCTCTCCCAGCAGGGGTGGCGGTGCAGATCGATCAGGGGCCAGTAATCCAACCCGGCCCGTTTGAGCTCGCGATCCGAGAGCGAAAATCCCAGCGGCTCGATCAGATGCAGCGGTGTGCCTGTGGCCGCACAGGTGCGGCCCACGTTGCCGGTATTGGGTGGGATCTGGGGCTGATACAGCACCACCGAGGGCATCAACCAGGCTCCATCGAGGGAACGGCCCTGCTGTTGGCGAGAAGCTCGATCGCTCTGCCGTGCAGCACCAGCCAGGCAGCATCGCAGCAACTCATGGTCTGCTGTAGCAACAGACCCAGGCGGTCGCGGAACAGACCTCCCGATTGGGTGGGTGGTACCACGCCCCAGCCGGTTTCTTCGCCCACGAGGATCAAAGGCGCGCCGGCCTGCTCCAGTGCCATCAACAGCTCCTCGGAGGCCGAGTGCCAGGCTGGGTTTTCAAGCTCCAGCCCTGCGGCCACCCAGGTGCCCAGGGAATCGACCAGGGCCAGATCTCCCGGCCGGCAGCTACGAATCGCGTCCGCCAGGGCGAAGCCCACGTCGCGGGTCTGCCAGCTGCTCGGACGTCGTTGGCGATGCCGTTGCAGGCGGAGTTGCCAGGCTGGATCGTCGGGCAACTGGGGGCCGGTGGCCAGATACTGGATGGCGAGGCCTGAGCGCTGCGCCAGATCTTCGGCCCAACGGCTCTTGCCACTGTTGGCCGGCCCGGTGACCAGCGTGCAGCGGCCGAGCTCAACCGCCACCATTCATGTTGCGCAGGGTTGCCACCGAGGATGGCGAGACGCGGTTGAGGTAACGGAAGATCCAGTACTTGAAGATCGTCGCCAGCACCACCGGGAAGGTGGCGATGAACAGCATGATGAAATTTTCACGGGCCGGAATGCCGATGTGGTGAGCGATGCCATCGAGCAGCACCGTCCATCCTTCCGGTGAGTGAAAACCCACGAAAATGTCGGTGAACAGGATGATGGCGAAGGCCTTGGCGCTGTCGCTCAGCCCGTAGATCAATTCATCGATGAAGCCGCGCAGAACCTGCAGATCCCGCCGGCACACGAGGCAGACAGCGGCGAAACCTCCCAGCGCCAACAGATCGGCAAACACGTTCTTGATCGCCTCGGTGCTCTCCTGATCGGCCTGCTCCTTGAGGGTCTGGGCCTTGTCGGCAAGCTGTTGCTGCAGTTCCTGGCGGGTGGGCAGGGGTTTGCCGTTCAGCAGGGCATCAAATTCGATTTCAGCCTGGAACACCCGCAATTGCTCAACGGCCTTTTCTTCCAGAGCCGGCTTGGGGTAGGAGAGAAAAGCGCTGGTTGGCGCCAAACGATCCACCAGCGGAGAGACCACAAACAAGCGCGTCGATTGCTGCACCAGCACAGGCACCAGAATCAACAGCAGGAGCACTCGCAGCGACACGAGCGTGGAATCGCGCCGCCTCCGGAAGCCGGCGACCAGGGACGCTTCGGCTTCAGGATCCAGCTGACGGCGCACCTGATCCACAACCCCGATGAGGCTGCGGGGCAACACCTCGGGGGTGCGGCTGATGGCGGGTAGTGGCTTGCGACTGGAGTAGCGCATCACCACGTCTTCAATCAGCTGCAACTGACGGGCCTCCTGGCCCGAACATTCGGCGCGGTGTGGTTCAACGCTCTCAAAGGCATCACGGCAGACCTGCAGTGCCGCTTTGAAGCGACGCAGGATCTGGGCCTGGGTTGCGGGAGGCAGCCGCAGATCCAGCTCAGGGCGCACCGGTCGGTCGTTGTAGTGCTCGAGCTCGATGCTCTGAATCAGCAGCGCAGCTTCATAACCCCGCTCGAGCTGATTGGTGATGTCGACGGCTTCGGCACGGCCGAAGGCTCCGATCCAGTCGTTGATCGCCATGGCTCAGCGTGAGAACACCCACCAGGTCAGCATCGGCACAAGCGTGCCCACCACCAGCAGCACAATCACCCAGGTGGTGGCGTTGCTGGAGAGGGTCTGCTCGCGGCTGGGCACCCGGGCCGTGGCCACGGGGTTCACGGCCTGAGCCGGTTCGCCAGGATCGTCGCCCCCATCGAGCACGATGGAGAGCCGATTGATGGCATCGAGACTGGCCTGGCGGTAGCGGTTGCCCTCCCGCAGGGGCTGGGTCATGGTGGTGCGGCTGGTGCTGCGCAACAGCTCAGGACTGAGCCGCTGCTGCAGCGCAGGCGAGGCCACGATCGCCGTGGCGCTGGTCTGACCATCGATGAGCAGCAGCAACTGATCGGAATCCGCACCCGTCC
>VGPQ01000264.1 GCA_016882555.1 Cyanobacteria bacterium M_surface_7_m2_040 | reverse complement strand
TTTGCGGCGATCAACAGCGGCCTGTGGGTCGTTCAGGAGCTGCGCCAACCCTGGCAGCATCTGAACTGGCTGACGCTGGGATGGCTCGCCATGCTGCTGCTGCACGCCGCCGTGGTGATCGCCATGCGTCCGCCCCGTGAGGCCGATCAGCCCGCCGGCGGTCCATCCGATCACCCCCCCACGCCCTGAGAGGCCCATCGCCATGAACCTGAGCGCTAGCCAACTCAAGGACCTGGAGAACGCCCTGGCCGATCGCCTCTACGTGCAGGTGGCCGGCTGGCATCTCTATCTGGGCGATGCGGGCCTGGCCCAGGCCCTGGCAATCGAGTGCGCCGCCCGCCTCGATCAGGGCGCCGCGGTGTGCGCCCGCCAGGCGCTGGAAGCGGTGCAGGTGCCCATCGGCGGCGGTGCCACCCGCCTGCCCCTGGCCCGGCTGCTGCCAGCCGAGCAGCTGCGCGATCTGGAGGATGTGTTGCAAGAGCTCGATCGCTGAACGTCGAGTGCCTGCGGCACACCTAGGGTTGCCCCTGCTGAGCAGGGCGGGCCGTGCTGGTCATCGAAGTCACCAATGCCCAGGACGTGGTGCGCAAGCGGATCGGCCGGCTGGGCAGTCGCCTGATCGGCCGCGTCGTTGACGCCGAGGCCCAGGTCGAAAAGGCCCTGCTGCAGGAACTCGAGAACGCCTTCCGCGAGTTCGGCATCGAGGCCCGCATCTATTCGATCGAAGGGCCGCAGATGCTGGGCCGCTCCCATCTCGAGATCCCCCTGCAGGTGCGCGGTGAGCGCGAGGTGCGGCTGAGCGATCCGGCCTGACGAGCACCACTCAGTCCTTGCGCCCAGGCAGCCGGCGCCTCAGACCGCCCAGCAGCTGCTGGGCTTCGGGCACCCCCGCCCAGGTCGCCAACACACCAAACAGCGCCAGACCCAGCAGCGCGCTGATCCCCGGCCGCAGGATCAGCCCCAGCAGGCCCTGGGGCCACTGCACCAGCTGGGCCGCGGCCCAGGCCAGCCCACCGCAGGCCACAGCCGTCAGGGTCAGCAGGGCGGTGTCGCGGCCCCAGGCCCCAAGCGGTAGCCCGCCCAGGCGGCGGTGCAGCACCCACAGCAACGCCCCGCAGGTGGCCACATTCACCACCACCGTGGCCAGCACCAGGCCAGGCGCCCCGAAGTTGCTCGCCGGCAGCTGCAGTCCCCAGGGGCTGGGGCCGCCCACCAGCACCCAGTCGGCGATGGCGTTGAGACCGATGCCGGCCAGCGACAGCCGAAACGGGGTGTTGCCATCGCCCAGGGCATAAAAGACCCGCACCAGCACGTCGCGGCCCAGGTAGGCGGCCATGCCCAGGCCGTAGGCCATCAGCAGGCCATCGACCAGGGTGCCGGCGGCGGCGTCAAAGGCGCCGCGCTCGTAGATCAGGTCGACGATCGGTCCGGCCAGGCCGATCATCAGCGCCCCCAGCGGCAGCATCGAGGCGCTTGAGAGCATCAGCCCCTGGCGGATGCGCGCCACCAGCTGGGGCCGGTCTTCCGGGGCCGTGAGCCGCGCGTAGGTGGGCAGCAGCGGCACCAGCAGCGCATTGGAGATCAAGCCCAGGGGCGTCTGCACCAGCAGGTTGGCGTAACCCAGGCCGGCCGCGGCCCCCACGATGCCGCTCGCGAAAAACAGATCGACAAACACATTGATCTGCAGCATCCCTGACGAAAACGTCGCCGGGCCCATCACCTGCAGCACCTCCTGCACGCCGGGGTGCTTCCAGTCCCAGACGAGCCTGAACTGATGCAACCCTTGCTTGGCCAGCGCCGGCAACTGGATCAGCCACTGCAGCAGCGCCCCCAGGGTGGTGGTGGCGGCCAGCACGATGCCGCCTAGCAGCGCCATCTGCGGCGAGGTGATCGCCGGCCCCAGCTGCCACCACAGCACCGCCAGACCGGCGATCACGGCCAGGCTCGAGAGCAGCGGGCTCACCGATGGCAGCCAGAACACATCGGCGGCGTTGAGCGCCCCGAAGCCCAGGCCGATCAGGCCGGCCAGCAACGCCATCGGCGCCATCCAGCGCAGCTCGATCACGGCCAGGGCATGGCGCTGGGCGTCCAGACCCGGCCCCACCAGGGTGATCAGGGGGTCGGCCGCCAGCCACAACACCACCGTGACCCCGATCAGAGCGGCCCCCACCAGGGTGTTGACCGCCGCCAGCACGTGGGCCCCCTCGGCGCGCGGCCGGCGGGCCAGGGCGCTCACCATGGCGCTGTGGAAGGGGCCATTGATCCCGCCCAGCAGGATCAGCAGAAAGCCCGGCAGCACATAGGCGTAGTTGTAGGCGTCGTAGGCCGCGCCCACGCCGAAGGCCGCCGCGATCGCCTGCTGGCGCACCAGCCCGGCCACCTTGCTAAGGGCCGTGGCCACCGCCACCACCAGGGCAATGCGTTTGAGCGACTGGGCCATCGGCGCGCGGCGAAGCCTTGGGGCCAGAACACTGAACGGCAGTATGGCGCTCACTGCGTTGCCGTCCCAGTGCCAGCCGAGACGCCCGTGCTGAAGCTCGGCCCCCTGGTGGAGGGCCGCCTGATCCGCCGCTACAAACGCTTTCTGGCCGATGTGGAGCTGCTGGAGCCGGGTCCGGGCGGCGAACCGGCCGGCACCGAGGTGACCGCCCACTGCCCCAACACCGGGCCGATGACCGGCGTGCTGCACCCCGGCGGCCGCGTGCGCCTGCGCCACGACCCCTCGCCGGCGCGCAAGCTCGCCTGGACCTGGGAGCAAGCCGAAAGCCCAGGCGCCAGCGACACCCCCGTGTGGGTGGGCGTCAACACCGCCCTGCCCAACCGGCTGGTGCGCGCCACGATCGAAGCCGGCCTGCTGGAGCCCTGGCTGGGACCCATCGGCGCGATCAAGGCCGAAGTGCCCTACGGCGAGAACCGCCGCAGCCGCATCGACCTGCTGCTCACCCCGGCCGCGGCCAACCCCGACCAGCGGCCCATCTATGTTGAGGTCAAGAACACCACCTGGAGCG
>VGPQ01000263.1 GCA_016882555.1 Cyanobacteria bacterium M_surface_7_m2_040 | reverse complement strand
CACACCAAGGAAGGCGAGAGCTTCGCTGGAGTGCTCAAGGGCATTGACAACGGTGATGCCTTCACGCCCAGCTGGAGCGTGACCAAGGGTGAGGGTGTGGTCAGCGTCGATGCCAAGGGCACGATTAAGGCCCTGGCCCCCGGCGATGCCACGGTCGAGGGCAAGATCCCCGGTCTGGCAGCCCGCAGCGGCTTCCTGTTCATCAAGGCGCTCGGTCAGGTCGGCTTCATGACCGACGGCCAGGTGAACTGGGACATCGCCATCCTGGTGGCTGGCTTCGGCATCTCCCTCTTTGCCAGCCAGATCCTCTCGGGGATCGGCATGCCCCCCAATCCGCAGCAGTCGACGGCGAACAAGATCACGCCGGTGATGATCACGGCGATGTTCCTGTTCTTCCCTTTGCCGGCCGGGGTGCTGCTCTACATGGTGGTGGCCAACATCTTTCAGGCCCTGCAGACCTTCCTGTTGGGCCGCGAGGCGCTGCCCGAGAATCTGCAGAAGATCCTCGACCAGCAGCTGGCCCAGCAGAGCCTGGCCACGGCCAATGGCGCTGCGGCGAATGCCGATCGCCTCCCCTTCGAGCCCAAGAAGAACAAGTGAAACCGGTCGCTGTGCAGGATCTGCTGGCGGCCGAGGGTCCGCTGAGCTGGCGGTTTGCACAGCCCATTCGTGGTCTTGACACCACAGCGCCGGTCTGCGGCGAACTTCACGTGCAGGTCGAAGGCCCGCTGCTGCGGGTCGAAGGCCATGCGCACACCACGCTGGCGCTGCGCTGCGATCGCTGTCTGCAGACCTTTGAGCAGCCGCTGCGGGCGGTCGCCAGCGAACGCATTGCCCTGGGCAGTGGCGAGGCCGATCTGGCCGAGGCCCTCGACTTTGATGCCGAAGGCATCAGTGAGCAGCTCGATCCAGCCGGCAGTTTCGATCCCGAGCAGTGGATCTACGAGCAGCTCAGCCTGCAATTGCCGCTGGTCAACCGTTGCGGGCCCCACTGCCCCGGCCCCGCCAGCTGGGGGTCGGCTGAACCCCTGAACGATCCCCGCTGGGCGGCGCTCAAGACCCTCAAGCCCTGAGCCATGAACCAGGACTGGAGTGATCAGCTCGACCTGCTGATCCGGGCGCGCACCCCGATCCTCTGGATCCGCAGCTTCGAGGAGGAGCGCATCGAGGCGCTGCTGCAGCAGGCCGCCCAGCGTCTCGATGGGCGAACTCTGCTGCGCTGGGATTTCATCGAGGGCCTGAGCGGTGCCCCCAACCGCGACGGCGAAGCCGCCCGCAACCCCATGGCGGCCCTGGCGACCTTCGACGCCTTGCCGCAGGGGAGCGGCGCAATCCTGCTGTTGCGCGACTTCCACCGCTACTGCGACGACGCCGGCATCTGCCGCCGGTTGCGCAACCTGGCGGTGAGCCTGCGCCAGGTGCCCCGCACGATCGTGATCACCGCCCCCGAATGGCAGCTGCCGCTGGAGCTCGATGACTGCATCACCGTGCTCGATCTGCCCTTGCCGGAGGCCAGCGAGATCAACCGCCTGCTGCGCAGCATCGCCCAGGCCGTGGGCCAGTCGATCGAGCCGCTGGTGCTCGAGCAGCTCACCGCCGCCTGCCATGGCCTCAGCGAGCAGCGGGTGCGTCAGATTGCCGCCCGCGCCCTGGCGCGGCGTGGTCAGCTGGGCGAAGCGGATCTGGCTGAGGTGCTCGAGGAGAAGCGTCAAGTGATCGCCCGCAGTGCCCTGCTGGAGTACTGCCCCAGCGAGGCCACCACCGCCGACATCGGCGGGCTGGAGGCGCTCAAGCATTGGCTTGAGCAGCGGCACATGGCCTTCAGCGACGAGGCCCAGGCCTACGGGTTGCCATTGCCGCGCGGGGTGCTGCTGGTGGGACCCCAGGGCACCGGCAAGTCGCTGACCGCCAAGGCGATCGCCCACACCTGGGGCATGCCGCTGCTGCGGCTCGATGTGGGCCGCCTGTTTGCCGGGCTGGTGGGGGCCAGCGAGGCCCGTACCCGCGACATGATCCAGCGCGCCGAGGCCATGGCCCCTTGCGTGCTGTGGATCGACGAGATCGACAAGGGCTTCGGCGGCCACGTGCGCAGCGATGGCGGCACCAGCCAGCGGGTGCTGGCCACCGTGCTCACCTGGATGGCCGAGAAGACCAGCGCCGTGTTTGTGGTGGCCACCGCCAACGGTGTCGAAACCCTGCCGCCCGAGCTGTTGCGCAAAGGGCGCTTCGATGAGATCTTCCTGCTCGATCTGCCCAGCGCCGAGGAGCGCCGCGCCATCCTCGATCTGCAGTTGCGACGGCGGCGGCCTGACCACAGCCTCCCCCTGGCTGCCCTGGTCGATCGCACCGAAGGGTTCTCGGGTGCCGAACTCGAGCAGACCGTGATCGAGGCCATGCACCTGGCCTTTGCCGAGCAGCGCGAGTTTGGTGAGGCCGACCTGATCGCCGCCGCCAGCCAGGTGGTGCCGCTGTCACGCACGGCCCGTGAGCAGCTCGAGCAGCTCAAACACTGGGCCAGCAGTGGCCGTGCCCGCCGGGCTTCGGTTCTCATGGGCCCCCTGTAACACCAGATGAAGAACTCCCAACCCAGGTAACGACTTGGGGCTCAGGCTCAGCGCCTGCCGCGAAGCCTCCATAGGGTCCCTTCAATTGCTGGACCACCGTGCTGCCCAATCCCCAGTCGCGCTCTGAAGTGGTCACCCAGCTCGCCGTGGCCAGCCTCGGCGCCGGTGTGGTCACCACGATCGCCGTGGCCCAGGGACAGAACCCCCTCACCGCCCTGGGAATCACCCTGTTTTCAGCGATCGCCGCGGTGATGGTGGGCCAGGTGATCTGAGCTCAGGGCGCAGCATCCAATTGCTCAGTCTGCAACCCGCTCAATCCGCAACTCAGGCAATCGGCCCAGCGCTGGAGCGCTGGCCTTCCTGAGCTGCAGCTTGTTTGGAATGCCAGCGTCGCCAGCTCAATTCCTTGCCAACCAGTTTCCTCGTCGAACTGCGTTGCTGATTTGCAAAGATTGG
>VGPQ01000262.1 GCA_016882555.1 Cyanobacteria bacterium M_surface_7_m2_040 | reverse complement strand
ACGATGTGGGCCTTGGGGCTTAAAACCTCTCCGCCGAAGCGCTGCATGGGGCTGGATTGCGGGGTGGCCCCAGGGCATCGGGGCCTCCATGCTGCCCGATCGCCCTCAGAGCAGCGGGCCGGCCTCCAGCAGCTGCTGCATCAGGCCGTGGGCACCGGCGAAATGGAGGAAATAGCTGCTGCTGGCCACATGGGCGGCGAAGGCCCGCAGATCCAGGGCCCCAGGGGCCAGGCCCTGCCAATGCTGCACGGCTTCAGGATGCACGCGCCACACCGCATGGTGCACGCCGAAGAGGGTGTTGAAGCGGCCATCGAGCTCCTGCACAAGCTTCCGCTGTTGCAGCTCCAGATTGAGGGGCACCATTTCGTGCAGCGCCCCCTCTCCGCCGTCACTCCAGCGGTGGTAAATCTCGCGAAACAACTCACCGTGCAGGGCTGGGCTGAAGGCCACCACACCGGTGTTGAACAGGGGCCTGCGGCGGGCATCAAACCCCCAGAGATCGAGATAACTCATCGGCTCCGGCACGGCAGGGGCAGCATCCACGAGGGAATGGCGCAGGATGTCTGCCCAGGCCTGGCGAAACCAGGCGGGTTCCGACGCCAGCGGCGATCCCCCATCACGGGCCATGGCCACCAGCTGGGGGATGTGCTGCAAGAGGGGATCGGGTGCCCCTGGGCCAACCATCACATCGGCATCCAGCCACAGGGCCTGCTCATAGCCCCGCAGCTCCGGTGCCGCCATGGCCAACAATTTCTGCCAAGCGGGCGAACGCCCCTGGCCGCGAGGGCTGTTGTCGAGGGGCTGATCAAACACCACCAGGCCGTAGCCGTGGCGCTCACACCAGCGTTGCCAACCCGGAAGCAGATGGCGCTGCCAAGGCCGCAGGCAGCGCTCACCCACCGCCAGGGTGACAATCACACGAGCCATGGCGTGGAAGGCTGCGGCTGAATCTTGGCAGAGCGCTGTTCTGAGAGGCTGGTGAAATGAACGTTCTATTGGTGAACCACGGCAACGCCTCCGCTTGGGGTGGCGGCGACGGCGTGCAAATCCGTGAAACCGCCAAACGGTTGCAGCAGCGCGGCCACCGGGTGGCGATGGTGAACAGCGATCGCCCGGATCCCCAGGGCTTTGATCTGGTTCACATTTTTAACTGCCGGGTGCACCACTCGTTTGTGCAACAGATGTCGGCCTGCCGGCAATACGGAACCCCCGTGGTGGTGTCGCCGATCTGGGTGTCGATCCCGAAGGCCCTCTGGGGCAGCCGCGGCACGATGGCGGTGCTTCAGAAACTGGTGGACCAAGGGGAGGGCGGAGATCAAGCGTTGGCGCTGCTCGGGCAGCGGCAGCTCACGGTGCAACTGCCCGAAGGCACGGTGGAGGCCGGCGGTGGGGGAAGCTGCGATCTGGGCTGGCTGGCCCAGGTGGGCAGCCTGCTGCGCGAGGCCGATGGCCTGCTGCCGAACAGCTGGTTGGAGCTCAAGGCCGTCCAAAGCGATCTGGGCTGGTGGGGCGACTGCTTCGAGGTGGCGCACTACGGGGTGGACCCCCGGCTGTTTCTCGATGCCGATCCGGAACCCTTTCGGGCCCACACCGGCATCCAGGGGCCGTTTGTGGTGCAGGGAGGCCGCATCGAACCAGCCAAGAACCAAGGCATGCTGTGTTGGGCGCTGCGGGAAAGCCAACTGCCGGTGGTGCTGATTGGGGGCAGCCAAAACTGGCCGGCCTACGCGCAGCTCTGCCGGCAGATTTACGGCGAGCGGCTCACGATCATTGACCACATGCCGCAAACCCTGCTGGCCTCTGCCTTTGCCGCAGCGGCCGTCCACGTACTGCCCAGTTGGATGGAAACCTGCGGGCTGGTGACCCTGGAGGCGGCGCTGACGGGTACGCCCGTGGTGGGCAGCACCTTTGGCCATGAACTGGAATATCTGCAGGGGGATACGTGGTGGGCCGACCCGGCGGATCCCGGCTCGATACGCACAGCTGTGGAATCAGCCTGGCAGGCCGGACGCTGCCACACGAGGCCCCTGCACCTCAAGCGGCGCATCCTGGAGACGTTCAACTGGGAGCGTACGGTGGATGCCACCGAGCGGCTGTACCGCCGCGTGCTGGAGCGCCGCAAGGGTTAGCGGAAGCGCTTCACACCCTCCAACTGCTTGGTAAACATGTCGGTGACGACGTTGATCACGGGCCGGGATCGCAAGCGGATGTTGGCTGACACCGACATGCCGCTCTGCAGGTTGAGGGGCTGACCGCCGGATTCAACGCGTTGCTGCTTGAGGCTCACGGTGGCGGGAAACCGGTACTGCTGGCTGGTTTGGTTGGGGGCGAGGGCGTCTGACCCCAAGCTCGTGAGGGTGCCTTGGATGTAGCCAAATTCGCCAGAGGGGAAGGAATCCACGGAAACATTCACGGGCATGCCCACTTTCACAAAGCCAATGTCGGCATTGCTGATTTCAACGCTGGCTTGAAGGGTATTGTGGGGCACTAACTTCAGGGCCGTTTGATCCGCATTGATCACCGAATAGGGGCTGATCTTGGCATCGAAGACGCGGCCGGCAATGGGGGCTTTGATGGTGCGGTAAGAGAGGGTTTCCTTCAGGCCCACCAATTCAGCGCGCAGGTTAATGATCTGGCGATTCACATCATTGAGCTGCGTAGCCGCCTGGCCGATCACCCGGCTGCGCTCTTCCTGCAGGTTGGCCACTTCAGACTTGGTTTCCTGCACCTCATTGAGCTGGGTGAGGTATTGATTACGCGCCATCCCGCCGGCTTTGAACAGGGGCTTGAGATCACTGGCGATCTGGCTTTTGAGACGCAGGGTTTCGCGGCGGCTGGCCAGGCGATTGGCGATCTGATCGAGCTGGGAGCGGATCTGCTCGGTTTGCTGACGGGCCGTTAACAATTGAGCCAGCAGTGCTGGATCACGCACCAGGGGGAGAGGCGGCAGGGGCGGAAAACGGCGAGGATCTCCACCGCTCCGCAACACACCTTGGAGGGCAAGGGCTTGCAGATCGAGCAAGCG
>VGPQ01000261.1 GCA_016882555.1 Cyanobacteria bacterium M_surface_7_m2_040 | reverse complement strand
GGAGGGCCGCAGCCTTCATCGTGGCGGCACCTATCTGTGCATGGAGGGGCCAGCCTTCTCAACCCGCGCTGAATCCCAGCTCTACCGCAGCTGGGGTTGTGACGTCATCGGCATGACCAACCACAGCGAAGCCCGGCTGGCGCGCGAATGCGAACTAGCCTACACCACCCTGGCGATGGCCACCGATTACGACTGCTGGCACCAGGAACACGCCTCGGTGACCGTGGAGATGGTGATCGAGAATCTCAAGGCCAATGCTGCTCTGGCCCTGCAGATCGTGCGGGTGGCGGCGGAGCGGATCGCTGTGCAGCGTCCCCCGAGCAGTGCTCACCAGGCGCTGCGCCATGCGCTGATGACACCCAAGGCCAAGGTGCCGGCGGCCACGCGCCGCAAGCTCAACCTGCTCACCGAGCCCTACTGGGGCAGCGTTGGCAGCTGATCAGCAGCCCGCCGCCTTGAGAGCTGCCCGCAGGCTTGGGCCCTTGGCTTGCAGCAGCGCCGCAGCGGCCGTGGCATCCAGGCCGCTGCGGGCGATCAGCAGCGCCAGCTTCACTGAGCCTCCCGCCTCTGCCAGCAGTTCGAGCCCCCGCTGACGGGGCACCGCGGCCAGATCCTGCAGGATGCGCAGGGCACGGTCTTCCAATTTGGCGTTGGTAACCGCCACATCGACCATGCGGTTGGCAAACACCTTGCCCAGCCGCACCATCACCCCGGTGGAGAGGATGTTGAGCGCCATTTTGGTGGCGGTGCCGGCCTTCAGCCGGGTGGAGCCGGTGAGCAGCTCCGGC
The DNA here is from genome assembly GCA_016882555.1 of Cyanobacteria bacterium M_surface_7_m2_040. Taxonomy (GTDB): domain Bacteria; phylum Cyanobacteriota; class Cyanobacteriia; order PCC-6307; family Cyanobiaceae; genus RGUW01. The sequence continues at coordinate 2,240 of VGPQ01000261.1, read as the reverse complement.
CCCGTGAGCAGGCGAATGTCGATCTCGCAGGGCATTGCAGCCTGAGCCGTCGGCACGCAGGCCATGGCGATGCCCAGGGCTCCCAGCTCGCGGGCATGCTCCAGCGCACCGAGCACATAGGGCGTGGTGCCACCGGCGGCGATCCCCACCAGGCAATCGGCCGCTGTGAAACCGCGGACCTGGAGATCGCGCACCCCTCCCTGGCGCTCATCCTCCAACCCTTCGGAGCTGCGCAGCAACGCCGGCGCACCCCCGGCCAGCACCCCCTGCACCAGCTCGGGATCGCTGCACAAGGTGGGGGGGCATTCGGCGGCATCGAGCACCCCCAGGCGCCCAGAGGTGCCAGCCCCCAGGTAAAACAGCCTCCCGCCGGCCTGCAATCGGGCGGCGATCGCCTCGATGGCGCGCGCCAAGGCTGGGGCTGCCGCCGAAACAGCCTGCTGGGGCAGACGGTCTTCATCGCAAAACAGGGCCACCAGCTCAGCGCTCGTGAGCAGATCAAGCTCGGCACTGGCGGCGTGGGCCTGCTCGGTGAGCAGGTGGCCGCGATCGCTGCCGCTGCTCACAGCAGCCCCTCAAGCCGGCGGCGAAAGGCTTCCAGCTCGGCATCCCCACTGCTGATCGGCTCGACTGCAGACCTGCCACCCTCGGCATTCACGTCGGCAGTGGCGTCATCGGGTTTACGCCACAGGCTGGTGTCCATGTTGCGCTCGGGTGGGGCGATCAACAGCCGGTCCTCAGCGCTCTGGGGCAGGAATCCTTCCGGCACAAAGCGCGCTTCGTAGCCGGATTCGGCGCAGAAGCGTTCCATGTCATCGCGTTCCAGGGCTTCCACCGTGGGAGTGGGGAAGTCCTGGGCCTCGAGCAGGCCGGCGTAGCGCTCGGCATCGTCGCGGTGCTGAAACAGCAGCACCACCGTGCGACCGGCCAGTTCCAGTGAATGGATGCCCTCCTGATCGCTGCCGGCGTCAAACAGCAACACGTACACCAAATCGGCCGTCACCACACGTGAATCAGGACAGGCCCCAGTGTCTCACTGGTCATCGCCATCGCTGGGGCCTTGCGCCAGTTCCTGCAGGCGGCGGTAGAGGGCGGCTTCCGCCTCGCTGAGTGCATCGGGCACGACGATGCGAATCTCCACGAGCTGATCGCCGCGCTGGGACTCGAGCTCCATCCCGCGGCCGCGCAGCCGCAACAGTCGGCCGCTGGAGCTGCCGGCCGGCACCCTCAGCTGTACATCTCCGGCCAGCGTCGGCACGAGCACCACACAGCCCAGGGCCGCTTCGGCCGGGGTGAGCTCCAGGGTGTAGCTCACGCGCAGACCATCGATCCGCAGCCCCTCGGACGTGCGCACCCGCAGCTGCAGAAAATGGTCCGCCCCTCCTGGAGCCACGCCCGCGAGCCGCAGACGCCAACCATCGCCAGCCAGCGGTGGTGTCCACACCTCCACGGCAGAACCATCGGGCAACTCCAGCTCCACCCGCTCACCGCGAACGGCCTGCTCAGGAGTGAGCTCCACCAGCGATTCGACACTGCTGGCGGCCTGCACAGGTGGTGGCGGCGGCGCGGAAGCCGTAACCTCCCCTCGCGGCTCATCATGGGGCTCGCTGCTGCCGCGAGCCTCAGCCGGGTCGAAGGGGTCGCTGAACGGCTGGGCGTCGCCGTCGCTCTGCCGTCGGGGACGCTCACCGAACAGGGTTTCGAGGTAGGTCTCGAACGCGGGAAAGCCGCTGGCGAAGGGATCGCCGGCAACGCCATCGGCAGCCGCTTCCTCACCCAGGGGGACCCCGCGTTCCCAGAGCTTGCGGCGCCTGGGATCGGAGAGCACCGCATAGGCCTCATTGACCAGCTTGAAGCGTTCCTCAGCAACGGGGTCGTTGCCATTGAGGTCGGGGTGCCAACGACGCGCCTGGGCACGAAAGGCACGCTTGAGGCTGGCGGCGTCAGCTCCGGGCTGAAGACCCAGAACGGCCCAGTAATCGGCCGGTGCGGCGGAGGCTGTCACGGCGTTCAGCGCCGATCCCAGGGATCGTCATCCCAGCCGGAACTCCGTCCCCGGGTGCTGGCCGGCTCGCGGTCTGCGGGCCCGCGATCGCGGTCTGACTCGCGATCGGGTTCAACCGAACCGAAGCGATCAGTCCTGCCCCTGTCCCAACCCCTGTCGAAGCGGTCGTCGAAGCGAGTGCGATCATCAAAGCGACGGCTGGGAAAGGCCCAGGGGTCGCTGCCCGGACGCTCCC
>VGPQ01000260.1 GCA_016882555.1 Cyanobacteria bacterium M_surface_7_m2_040 | reverse complement strand
GGCCCTGGTGGGCCGGCCCAACGTGGGCAAATCCACCCTGCTCAACCAGCTGGTGGGCGAGAAGGTGGCGATCACCTCGCCGGTCGCCCAGACCACCCGCAACCGGCTGCGGGCCATCCTGACCACCCCAGAAGCCCAACTGGTGCTGGTGGACACCCCCGGCATCCACAAACCCCACCACCTGCTGGGCGAGCGCCTGGTGCAAAGCGCCCGCGGCGCCATCGGCGAGGTGGACCAGGTGCTGCTGCTGGTCGACGGCAGTCAGCCGGCGGGCCGGGGCGACGGCTTCATCGTCGAACTGCTGGCCCGCACCCAGGTGCCCGTGCAGGTCGCCCTCAACAAAAGCGACCTGGTCGATCCGGCCCAGGCGGCCGAGCTGGAGGCCAGTTACCGGGAGCTGCTGGCGGGAGTCGGCAGTCACGAGTCCCCACGCCCTGCCCTGGCCTGGCCGCTGCACCCCGTCAGCGCCCTGAGTGGCGACGGCACCAGCGCCCTGGTGCAGGCCCTGGCGGCCCAGCTGCCCGAGGGGCCGCACCTGTACCCGCCCGATGCGGTGAGCGATCAGCCCGAGCAGCTGCTGCTGGCCGAGCTGATCCGCGAGCAGGTGCTGAGCCTGACCCGCGAAGAGGTGCCCCACTCGGTGGCGGTGCAGATCGAGCGCATCGTCGACGACGGCCCGCGCACGGCCGTGCTGGCCACGGTGCTGGTGGAGCGCAGCAGCCAGAAGGGAATCCTGATCGGCAAAGGGGGGCAAATGCTGCGCCAGATCGGCAGCGGCGCCCGCGCCCAGATGCAGAAGCTGATCAACGGGCCGGTGTACCTGGAGCTGTTTGTGAAGGTGGTGCCGGGCTGGCGCCGCAGCGCCGCTCGCCTGGCCGAGCTGGGCTACCGGGGCGACTGAGAGAATCCCATCCATGACCGACAGCGCCGCAGCCAGCCCAACCGTGCCGTCAGCCGCAGCCGACCCGTTCCCTCCGCAGACGATCGAGGCGTTCCTGCGCTGCTGCGCCGGCGAGTGGATGAGCCTGCGCAGCCAGTTCAGGCTGGGGATCAGCGGCGACGAAGAGGCCGAGGCCTGGCACAGCAGCGAGCGGGGCGAGCTGCTGGTGCACTACCTGGATGCCAGCCCAGCTGGCAATCCTGGGCCGGGGCCAGCGGGGGGGCCAGGTGGTATTCAGGTGATCCCCAAGCTTGATGGAACGCTCCAGGCTGGACGGACCCTTCTGTTTGCAGCGGATGGGCAGTTCAGCAGCGAGGCGTCCGGCGGCACTGGCGCCGCTGCAGAACAGGGCCGCTGGACCCTCTGGCCCGATGGCAGCCTCGAGCTGGTGGTGGCCACGGCAACCGGAGAACTGCGCGAGAAGATCTGGTTCACCAAGGCGAACCTGCGCCTGCGCTCCACGGTCGAGACCCGCAGCGATGGCACCCCGGGGCAGGCCAGCTTCAGCTCAGAGATTCGCCGGGTCAGCCGGCCCGCAAGCTGACGCGATGCGCCTCGATGTGGTGAGCCTGGCGCCCGAAGCCCTGGCGCCGCTGCTGGGCCTGGGGGTGATCGGGCGGGCCTTTGCCGCTGGCATCGCCCAGCTGCACACCCACAACCCGCGCGACTTCGCCACCGACAGGTACCGCAAGGTCGACGACGAGCCCTATGGCGGTGGGGCCGGCATGGTGCTCAAGCCCGAACCTGTGTTCGCGGCGTTCGAAGCGATCCCGGTGCTGCCGCGCAGGCGGGTGCTGCTGATGAGTCCCCAGGGGGCTCCGCTGCAACAGGTCGACCTGCGCCGCTGGGCGACCACCTATGAGCAGCTGGTGCTGCTCTGCGGCCACTACGAAGGCTTTGATGAGCGCATCCGCAGCCTGGCCGATGAGGAGATCTCCCTGGGCGACTTCGTGCTCACCGGCGGCGAGCTGCCCGCAGCCGTGATCATCAACGGGGTGGTGCGGCTGCTGCCCGGCACCGTGGGCACCGCCGCCTCACTGGAGGAGGAGAGCCACAGCGCCGGATTGCTGGAGCATCCCCACTACACCAGGCCCGCCGACTTTCGCGGCATGGCTGTGCCCGAGGTGCTGCGCAGCGGTGACCACGGCGCCATTGCGCGCTGGCGCTTCGCCCAGCAGCAGCAGCGCACCGAGCAGCGCCGCCCCGACCTCTACGCCCGCTGGCAGGCGCAGCAGGAGCGGCAGCAGTAACGGCGAGCCTCAGCTCTGGCCGTTCTGCAGATCGCGCAGGGCCGTGAGCAGCGCCGCAGGGCTCTGGGGATCCACCATCAGCACGCTGCCGCCAGGGGCCTGGGCCATCTGCTCGCCCATCGCCATCCAGTCACCGGCCAACAGCAACCGCATCGCCTCGGCCGCCTGGGGATTGGTTTTGAGCGCTTCGGCCAAGCGTGTGGCGGCATCGGCACGGGCCTGGGCCAGCAGGGTTTGCTGCTTAGCCTGGGCTTCGGCCTCCAGCAGCAGGGCTTCCTGCTTGGCCCTGGCATCCAGCACCAGGGCTTCGGCACGGCCGCGGGCCTCATTGACCTGGGCTTCGCGTTCGCCTTCAGAGCGCAGGATCGCCGCCCGCTTCTCACGCTCGGCTGTCATCTGCTGCTCCATCGCCTGCTGCACCCCTTTTGAGGGTTTGATATCGCGCAGTTCGACCCGGGTCACCTTCACGCCCCAGGGATCAGTGGCTTGATCGAGTTCCTTGAGCAGCACCTCGTTGACCTCGCTGCGGGTGGTGAAGGTCTGATCGAGGTCGAGCTTGCCCATCTCGGCGCGGATCTGGGTCAGCACCAGATTCACCATTGCCGCCTGCAGGTCATCGACGCCGTAATAGGCACGCGCATGCTCGAGCAGCTGCCAATAGACAACGGCATCCACCTCGATCGCCACGTTGTCGCGGGTGATGCACTGCTGCGGGGGGATGTCGAGCACCCGTTCCTTCAGGGACTCGTGGCTCACCACCCGCTCCACCACCGGCAGCACAAACGACAGTCCTGGCTGCAGCTGGCGGTCGTATTTGCCGAGCCGCTCCACCAGCCGCGACTGG
>VGPQ01000259.1 GCA_016882555.1 Cyanobacteria bacterium M_surface_7_m2_040 | reverse complement strand
CGGGGTGCGGCCCGCGCTGGCGGGGTGCTGGCGGCTTGGGCCGCTCGCTCAATGTCTGGACCCTCGACCTGGCCCCCCGCTTCAACGGCTATCTGCAGGGGGTGATCCGCTCCTGGGAGCAGCAGAACCCCGGCATCACGGTGCGTTGGACCGATGTGCCCTGGGCCTCGGTCGAGCGCAAGCTGCTGGCAGCCGTGTTTGCCCGCACCGCCCCCGACCTGGTCAACCTCAATCCGCCGTTTGCCGCCAACCTGGCCAGCAAGGGTGGCCTGCTTGACCTGGCGCCGTTGGTGCCGGCTGCCGCCGCCGCCAGTTACCTGCCCCCGATCTGGCAGGCCGGTGAGCAGGCCGGTCAGCAGTTTGCGCTGCCCTGGTATCTCACCGCCCGCATCACCATGGCCAACCGCTCGCTGCTGCAGCGGGCCGGCTATGGGGCACCGCCCCAGCGCTGGGATCAGGTGCCCGCCTATGCCGCCGCGGTGCGGCGCCGCACCGGTCGCTACGCCCTGTTTGTGACCGCGGTGCCAGACGATTCGGCCGAACTGCTCGAAACTCTGGTGCAGCAGGGGGTGCAGCTGCTCGATGGCGATCGTCGTGCCGCCTTTGATTCGGATGCGGGTCGGGCTGCCTTTGCGTTCTGGAGTGAGCTGTACCGCCAGGGTCTGCTGCCGCGGGAGGTGGTGAGCCAGGGCTACCGGCGCGCCATCGAGCTCTACCAAAGCGGCGATCTGGCCCAGGTCGCCACGGGGCCCGATTTCCTGCGCAATTTGCAGACCAACGCTCCTGGCATCGCGGCGCAGACGGCACCGTTTGGCCCGATCACCGGCTCCGCGGGCGAAGCCAATGTGGCGGTGATGAACCTGGTGGTGCCCCGCCAGAGCGCCATGGCTGCCGAGGCGGTGAGCTTTGCGCTGCATCTCACCAATGCCAGCAACCAGCTGGCCTTTGCCGAGCAGGCCCGGGTGCTGCCCTCCTCCACGGCGGCGCTGCAGCAGTTGCAGCAGCGCCTGCAGGCTGCGCCCGGGGCGACGGCTCCTGAGCAGTTGGTGCAACGGGCCCGCCTGCTGTCGGCGCAGGCCCTGGCCGATGCCCGCGTGTTGGTGCCGGCCATTCCCGGGGTCAAACGGCTGCAGGCGATCGTCTACACCCAGCTGCAACGGGCGATGCTGGGCGAGCTGGGCAGCGATCAGGCCCTCTCTGAAGCGGCACTGCAGTGGAACCGCTATGCCCAGGCCCGATGGCCCTGATCCGCCTTTTTCTGCAGCCCATGGGCAACCAAAGTCCTGTAGAAATTCTTAAAAATCAGCAGACCCCAGCCCCGGGTGGGGTTCTGGGGGATGACCGGCGGGCATCCTGAGGGGTAGGGTTGCGTTTCTTCATGAAGCGCTCGCCCCATGCCTCCTGAGGAAAGCTCCCGGCACAACGGGTTTCAGCAGGCTGGCAGTGGAGCTGATGGTCTGGACGATGGGCTCGTCAGTCCTGAAACCAGGGCAACCCTGCTCGTCGTCGATGACGAGGCGGCGGTGCGCCGGGTGCTGGTGATGCGGCTGCAACTGGCCGGGTACCGCGTGATCTGCGCCGAAGACGGCGAGGAGGCGCTGACCCTGTTCCACCAGGAGCAACCCGATCTGGTGGTGCTGGATGTGATGCTCCCCAAGCTCGATGGCTTCGCGGTGTGCCGCCGGCTGCGGGCCGAGTCGTGCGTGCCGATCATCTTCCTGTCGGCCCTGGATGCCATCGCCGAGCGGGTCTCGGGCCTGGACCTGGGGGCCGATGACTACCTGCCCAAGCCCTTCTCGCCCAAGGAGCTCGAGGCGCGCATCGCCACGATCCTGCGCCGGGTGGGCCGCGGCTCGGCCAGCAGCGAGCCCCGCGAGATCCCCTCAGGCAGCGGGGTGTTGCGGGTCGGTGGGCTGGTGGTCGACACCAACCGCCGCCAGGTGACTCGCGATGGCGAGCGCATCTCGCTCACCTACACCGAATTCAGCCTGCTGGAGCTGCTGTTTCGCGAGCCGGGCCGGGTGGTGCCGCGGGCCGAGATCCTGGAGCAGCTCTGGGGGTACCCGCCGCGCCGTGCCGCCGACTTGCGCGTGGTTGATGTCTATGTGGCTCGCCTGCGGGGCAAGCTTGAACCCGATCCCCGCAATCCCGAGCTGATCCTCACCGTGCGCGGCACCGGCTACGCCTCTCAGCGCATGCGCGATGCGGCGATGGCGGCGGCCAGCTGAACGTGTCGGATCTGCGCGAGACCCGTCTCGAAAAGGCTGAGGCCCTGCGGGCTCTTGGCCAGGGTCCCTATGCCCTGTCGTTTGCGCCGTCGCACCGCACCGCCGAGCTGCAGCAGTCCCATGCCGACCTGCCCAACGGTGAAGAGCGTGCCGAGACCGTGGCCGTGGCCGGTCGGGTGATGACCCGCCGGGTCATGGGCAAGCTCGCCTTCTTCACCCTGGTGGATGAAAGCGGGCCCATCCAGCTGTACCTGGAGAAGGCGACGCTGGAGGCCGGCGCTGCCGAGGCATTCGCCCAATTCACCACCTTGGTGGATGCCGGGGATCTGATCGGCGTCGAGGGCAGCCTGCGCCGCACCGACCGCGGCGAGCTGTCGGTCAAGGTGCAGCGTTGGCAGATGCTCAGCAAGAGCCTGCAGCCCCTGCCCGACAAGTGGCACGGCCTCGCCGATGTCGAGAAGCGCTACCGCCAGCGCTATCTCGATCTGATCGTGTCGCCGCAGACCCGCGACACCTTCCGCCGGCGTGCGTTGGCGGTGAGCGCTATGCGCCGCTGGCTGGATGAGCGCGGCTTTCTGGAGATCGAGACGCCGGTGCTGCAGAGCGTGCCGGGTGGGGCGGATGCGCGGCCGTTCGAGACCCACCACAACGCCCTCGATCTGCCACTCACCCTGCGCATTGCCACCGAGCTGCACCTCAAGCGCCTGGTGGTCGGGGGCTTTGAGCGCGTCTACGAGCTGGGCCGCATCTTCCGCAACGAAGGGGTCAGCACCCGCCACAACCCCGAGTTCACCTCGATCGAGATCTATCAGGCCTACAGCGACTACGTCGGCATGAT
>VGPQ01000258.1 GCA_016882555.1 Cyanobacteria bacterium M_surface_7_m2_040 | reverse complement strand
ACCACAAAGGGGCGGTTGATGTAGAGCATCACGCCGCTGAGCAGGTTCTCGATCAGGGTGCGGGCGCCGAAGCCCAGGGCCGCCGCGCTGAAGCCGCTGGCGGCAAACAGCACTCCGGCCGAGACCCCCAGCAGGCGCAGGCTTTCGACCACACCGATCAGCACCACGGCGGCGGTGATCAGCTTGTTGGTCAGGTCAAACAGGTACTGGCTGCGGCTGCTGCCCGGCGGCCACAGCGCCTGGTGCTCCTGCACGTGGCGCAGCAGCACCCCCTTGCAGCGCAGCAGGGTCCACATCAGCCCCAACGAGATCAGGGCGTTGCGCACCTGCTCGCCGCTGCGGGGTAGATCCACGCCCAGCTGCCCGCCGAGCTCCAGCAGCCACCAGCTCAGGCCAGCCAGCAGCACCGTGGCGCTGATGCTGAGGCGGCAGCGCAGCAGCAGCCGGCGCCCCAGGCTGGCGCTGCCGTTGCGGCGGCCCAGCAGATCGAGCAGCAGCCAGCTCAGCGCAGCAGCCCCCAGGGTGCTCAGCAGGAGCGGCAGAGCCAGCAGGTTGAGGGCGGGGGCGGTCATGGCCCCTCCTGGGTGAGCGTCCACAGCAGGTCAGCGCCCAGGCGTTGGGGCTCGGCCGCCTGCCAGGGCGGTAGCTGATCCAGTGCCGTGAAGCCCAGCTCGCCCAGCGGCGTGCGGGAGGGCACGCCGCCCAGCAGTTTGGGGGCGATGACGGCCGCCACCTGCTGCACGCAGCCTTCGCGCAGGGCCGCGGCGGCCAGCTCGGGGCCGCATTCCCACAGCACCTGATTGCACCCGCGCGCCGCCAGGGCATCGAGCAGGGCGGCCGGGGTGCAAGTGGGGAGCTCCAGCGTCTGCACATCCGGGTGGGCCGCAGTCAGGGCCGCCAGCCGGGCGCGGGCGTCTGCATTGGCCTCCGACTGGACCTCGGGGCCGTGGGCGATCAGGGTCGGGGCGGCGCTGGTGTCCCACAGCTGGGCGCGCTCGGGCAGCTCCAGGCTGCGGCTCAGCACCACCCGCAAGGGCTCGGGGCTGCGCTGGCCGCGGCTGCTGAGCAGGGGATCGTCGGCACGCAGGGTGCCGCCCCCCACGATCACCGCGTCGCACTGGGCCCGCAGCCGGTGCACCCAGGCCCGGGCCGGCGGTCCGCTGATCCACTGGCTGGCGCCATTGCTCAGAGCGGTGCGGCCATCGAGGCTCATCGCCCACTTGAGGATCCCCAACGGGCGGCCGGTTTGGATCCGATGCACAAAGGCGCGGTTGAGCGCCTGGGCCTCGGCCTCGGCCACTCCGCTGATCACGTCGATCCCAGCGGCGCGCAGCTGGGCGAGGCCGCCGCCGGCCACCTTGGGGTTGGGGTCGGCCATCGCCACCACCACGCGGCTGATGCCCGCTGCCAGAACGGCGTCTGTGCAGGGGGGCGTGCGGCCGTGGTGGCAGCAGGGCTCGAGCGTCACCACCAGGGTGCCGCCTTTGGCCCGCTCCCCGGCCTGGGCCAGGGCGTGCACCTCGGCATGGGGGGTGCCGGCCCGGGCGTGAAAGCCGTCACCCACCAGGCTGCCGGCGCCGTCGAGCACCACCGCCCCCACCAGCGGATTGGGGCTGGTGCGCCCCGCCCCCAGGGCCGCCAGTTCCAGGGCGCGCCGCATCCACGGCAGCCACCGCTGTGCGTCAGCGCTTGAAACGGGGGGTGGCACTGGAGAGGTGGACGCCATCGGTTGGGTTCAGGACTCCATGCTCGCGTTTCTGGCGTTGCTGCCCAGAGTTCTGGTTACCTTCTTCTATGCCCTGGCGGCTCTCCTGCGCTTTTTTGTCGATGGAACCCCTGCAGCGCCCAACCAAACCGAAGCGTCCTCTGCCCTGCTGGGTTGGCGCCTCGCGGCCTTTGTCCTGGCGTCAGCGGCTCTCCTGGTTGATCTCGGCCTTGAGTGGGACCGTGGACATGATCGAAGAGACCGCCAGGTTGAGAGAAGAGAACGCCAGGTACTACGACAGGATCGAGAAACTCGATACCGCCGATCGGTTGCGGAGGTCCTGCTCGAGCCAGCCGATGTCAACCTCAAGCGATTGCGCGAGCTGATCGACAGCGAGTTCTGAAGCGAGTTCTGATCGTCGGGGTTGGCTCAGGCCGCCTCCACCAGGCTGCGCCATTCGGCCACCACAAACGGTGGCACCGGCAGCTCCACGAACACCCCCGGCAGGGCCAGGCGCAGGGGCCGGTCCTTGCGCAGGTCGTGGATCAGCGGGGTCAGGTCAAATTCGGCGGCGGCGTCGCGGCTGTCGGCCGCCAGCTTGGGGTTGGTGGTGGTGATGTCGGCCAGAGCCCAGTGGCGGCGGCCGGCATTCACTTGCAGGGCCGTGGGGTGATCGAGCCGCACCTTGCCGGGATATCCCACGATGCGCAGGGTCAGCGGGCTGCCCGGCGGGCCGCTGCGGTAGGCCACCGCTTGCCAGCTCTGGTAGTCGAGGTCGCGCAGGCTTTCGAGGCTGCGCACCACCGGCGTGCCGTTCTCATCCGGGTGGCTGTGCAGCTGCGCCCAGCTGGGTTGGGGCGCTGCCAAGGCCACCGCCAGGGCCAGCACCACCGCCCCCAGGGCGGCCCATGCCTTGCGGCAACGCAGCACCATGCCAGGCGTCCCGTCGGGGCTTGGCGTCATCGTTCGGCCTCCGGCAGCAGCTGCGGCCCAGCGGGAATCGCTTGCCAGTCGGTGTGGGTGGCCCAGAGCGCCCAGATCGCCATCGCCCGCAGGTAATGGCAGGCGCGGAAGGTGCCTGCCGCCGTGATCGCCTCGGGGGTGCGGAACTGCAGGCCGCCGCCGTACACCTGCTGCACCACGGCGCCGGTGATCGCCAGGGCGGTGCTGGTGTCGCCCATCAGGCGGTAGTAGGCGGCCAGTCCGAAGTTGATGCCGGTCCACACCTCCAGCGGGTGGGTGCCGTTGGGGTCGAGCGGGGTGCCATCGCGGCGCAGGCCGTTGGCCACCCCCAGCCTGCCGCCCTCGAAGCGCTCGAAGCAGGCCTCCTTGACGGCGTTCAGGGCTGAGCGGGCGCGCTCATCGGCCACCACCGCAGGCAGTCCCAGCAGGCG
>VGPQ01000257.1 GCA_016882555.1 Cyanobacteria bacterium M_surface_7_m2_040 | reverse complement strand
CGGGTTTTTCAGCAAACTCCTAGGGCCTTGGTCCATAGCTCGATCGCCAGATCCGGTTCCATCAGATCAGCGCGCACGTGCTTCAACAACACATGGCGAAATTCGGATCTCCAGAGCGGTGGCACTCTCCAATCCTCATCCAGGCGTAGCTGTACCTCCAGATCCAGACTGGAAACCGATGGCAGCAACAGCGCTGCCAACACGTTGGTATCAAGAACAACAGTCAATGGCTGTCGCGTTCCGTGGCGGCCACCAGCTCATCAATGGGGATCGGCCCGCCCTTGATCTGAGCTCGCAGAGCTGCGACGTCCCGCAGCCAGGTCTCGACATCGGGCTTGGCAGCCGCCTGACGGGTCAGGCAATCCACCGCCTCGCTGTTCAGGCTGCGGCCATGGGAGCGGGCGCGCTGTTCCAGCCGCTCCACCAGCTCCTCGGGCACGTCATGCAGGGTCAGCGTGGCCATCGCGCCGGTCCTCCTGGCTGAGTTGAATCTCCCTTCAGTCTGTCAGCCCTGGTCCGGTCTCAGGCAGTCCCATCCAGCCACCAGCACACGCCCCCTTCTGTCTTCGCCTCATGGCCCGCACCACTGCCACCGTCAGCTTCCAGGCGATCAAGCTCAAGGGCAGCCTCCTGCCGGGCTCGCTGCTGGAGCAGGTGGCCCGCCTGCAGGCCCAGATGCAGAAGGAGGCCGACTACAACCTGGCCAAGGGCGAGCGGCTGCGGGAGCGGATCGACGCGGCCTGGGTGCGGCTCAAGGAGAGCTGGGAGGAATACAAGGATCTGCGGGAGCGGGCGGCGCAGAGCACGGCGGGCCTGTATGCCTCCGTGCGGATCCTGCGCGAGGTGCTGGGTTGGCCGGACTTGCAGCCCTGCAACGGCTGGCAACACGGCGACGCCCACTTCCCGACCACGCATCGGGCGTTTGAGGGTGCGGTGCCCCTGATTCTGCGGGGCATCGCATCTGATCAGCTCGACAAGGGCAACAGCCAGTTCGGCCAGGAGGGTCGGCGGCGCTCGCCGCACAGCTGCCTGCCCGGTGTCAACTACGTAAGCGGCCGCCTACCTAATTGTCGCCGTGCACTTTGCCGGCCACCAGCGCGATGCCGTGCACCGCAGCGATCCCACCGACCTGATGCGGCGGCTGGTGAAGGAAGGCCTCTACACGTTCCAGGGAACCAAGCTATTCCCGGAGAGCAAGAGCTACGCCGCCGAATACGAGCTCTCCGATGCGGAGAAGGCTCTGGGCCGCATGCCCAAGGACGTGAGCGCCCAGCGCGGCCTGGGCTATGACATCGAATCGATCGATGCCGACGGGAACCTGTTTTTCATTGAAGTGAAGGGCAGGGCCGATGGGGCCGATTCGGTGACGCTCACGATCAACGAGGTGAATATCGGCCGCAACGCCCCCCACCGCTTCCGCCTGGCGCTGGTGAGCGTTGAGGGCGATCGAGCCTCGACACCGGTGTACGTGAGCGGTATCGACTGGGGCCTGCCAGGCTTTGGCGACACCCAGATCACCAAGAACCTGCAGCAGCTCCTGGCTGCTGGGAGGGCACCGCATTGAGCCATCCCGCCCAGCCAACCTGTTTACCCCCGGTAGCGTGGAGTGGATCCGAGCCACAGCCATGGCCGCCACACCCATTGCTGACCTGCTGCAGCTCCCCATGGGAGAGCGGGTGGCGCTGGCGATGGCCCTCTGGGACAGCCTCGATGAAGGGGGCCGTAGCGATGCGCTGCCGGTGGACGCGGATCTGTGCAACGAGCTGGATCGGCGCTGGGCAGCTCACCTCCAGAACCCTGAAGCGGCCATCCCTTGGGAGCAGGTTCGCGGCCAGCTGGGGCTGGGATGAAGCGCGCGGTCCGCTTCCTGCCGGAGGCGCTGGAGGACCTGATCGAAACCCAGCGCTGGTATGCCAGCCGAGAGCCAGGTCTGGGGCAGGCTTTCGCCGAAGCGATCGCCGCAGCGGTGGAGCGGATCGCGCAGGATCCGGCCACGTTCCCGTGCGTGCATGGGGCGGTGCGACGGCTGGTGGTGCGGCGCTCCCCTACCCCGTCTACTTCCGGGAGGTGGGCGATGAAATCCTGGTGCTTGCCGTTCATGGACGCCAGGAACCACGGCGCTGGCAAGGTCGCGGCTGATTGGCGTCAGAGCGGTGCCTGGCAGATCCAGCCTCCATGCACGCGGGTGCTCAGCGAACCCGTTGCGCGCGCAGTTCCGCTCGTAGCGCCGGCATGGCGTCGTCCCATCGAAGGAAGTGGGCGGTGCCGTTCAGGACTTCAGATCGACGCTTGTGCCGTTCTTCGCGATGCCAGCCGGATGAGACCTCGCGGCCCTGATCGGAAGCGTCGCCCTCCCCTTGCCGCTCCATCAGACCACGCCTCGGCTCGCGTTTTCATCCTCACCCCATGACCTCCCACCCCGTCAAACGCCGCAAAAAGCTGATCGAGGTCGCCATCCCGCTGGAGGCGATCAATGCGGCATCGGCGCGGAAGAAGAGCATCCGCCATGGGCACCCGAGCACGTTGCACCTGTGGCGGGCGCGGCGGCAGCTGGCGGCGGCTCGGGCGTTGATCTTCTGCCAGATGGTGGACGACCCCTCGGCGGTGCCGGAGGAGTTCCCCACAGACGTGTTGCCAATCAGCAGCGAGTGCTCGGTCCCCAGGCCGAGGTGCGGGTGCTCTGAGCCTCCCGGGGCCGGAGGCTCCTTTGCCTCCGGCTTTCTCCTGCCTGCCATGGGTGGGGCTTGGGCTGCCTGGCAAGAGCAGGTGCCATGCACCGCCATCAGCGGCGAGCCCGATGACCGCAACGCAACTTCCATCCACGCCCAGCAGCACTTCGCTGCCAAGCGCACCTCACGGTGCGACCAGTCCCCAGCACCCCAACAGGCTGCCGATTCCGACCATCCCCGCCTATGAGGTGTTGCTGCAGCAGCAGGAGGAGAGCCGGGGGGTCTTCGGGCGAATGCTGTTGAACTGGAGGCGGCGCAACGGCTGGACCCAGTACACCGCCTGCAGCTGGGCCGAGGCGATCGGTGAGCCGTCGCTGGTGATCTCCTAAGAGTTTGCTGAAAAACCCGGCCTACTCTGCGAAAATGGGCTAACTGCCCAGCC
>VGPQ01000256.1 GCA_016882555.1 Cyanobacteria bacterium M_surface_7_m2_040 | reverse complement strand
CGGCCTGCAGACCCTGGCAGGCCTGAAGAAGGGCGAAACGGTGCTGATCCACGCCGCGGCCGGCGGCGTCGGTCAGGCGGCGGTGCAGGTGGCGCTGCGCGCCGGGGCGCGGGTGCTGGCCACGGCCAGCGCCCCCAAGCAACAGGCCCTGCTCGATCAAGGCGTCGAGGCGGTGTTCGACTCCCGCAGCCTGGCGTTTGCCGAACAGGTGCGCGCCCACACCGGCGGCCGCGGCGTTGATGTGGTGCTCAACAGCCTCAAGGGCGAGTGGGTCGACGCCAGCTTCGAAGCCCTGGCCGAAGGCGGCCGCTTCATCGAGCTGGGCAAGATCGAGATCTGGAGCCGCGCCGAGGCCGCCAGCCGCCGCCCCGACGCCACCTACCTGCCATTCGACCTGCTGGAGGTGGCCGCCGCCGAGCCCCAGCTGATCCGCGGATTGCTGGAGCAGCTGCTGGCCGATCTGGAGGCCGGCCGCTACCAGCTGCTGCCGATCCAGGGGTTCCCCATCAGCCAGACGGTCGAGGCCTTCCGCCTGATGGCCCAGGCCCGCCACGTGGGCAAGGTGGTGCTCACCAATCCCGATGCCCTTGGCTCTGCTGCGATCGCTGCCGCCACTCGCCTGCAATCGCTTCAGGATGCACCCAATTCAACCGCTGGAGACTCGTCTTCAGCGACCACACCCATCACCCCCGGGGCCAGCTACCTGATCACCGGCGCCCTCGGTGGACTGGGCCTGCAGCTGTGTCAGTGGCTGGCCGATCAGGGCGCCCGCTCTCTGTTGCTGGTGGCCCGCTCGGCTGCTCACCCCTCCGAGCAGGCCCAGCAGGTGCTCTCGGGTTTGAAGGAGCGGGGGGTGACCTGCACCCTGATCCCCTGCGACCTCGGAGCCTCTGGTGCCGCCGCCACCCAGCAGGCGCAGATCCTGGCGTCAGCGCTTGAGGCTGTGGAGCCCGGCCAGCCCCTGCACGGCGTGTTCAACGCCGCCGGTGTGCTCGACGACGGTCTGATCGACACCCAGACCCCCGAGCGCCTGGCGGCCGTGCTGGCCCCCAAGCTGGGCGGTTGGCAGCTGCTCGAGCAGGCCGTATCGAGCACCCTTGCCAAAGGGCATCCAGCAGCGCTCTCCAAGGTGACCACAAAGGTGGACACCTTGAAAACAGCTGCCAGACAAGACCCTGCTGAGCAGCTAAGTCCAGATCAGCCGCATCCCGATCTGCTGGACCTGGATCCCCATCAGCAGCCTCCCTTCGTGGTTCATTTTTCCTCGATGGCCGCGCTGTTGGGCTCGCCGGGCCAGAGCAACTACTGCGCCGCCAACGGTGCCCTCGATGCCCTCGCCAACAGCAGCGGTGTTGAGCTCAACAGCAACAGTCATTGTTGGGGAACCCAGCTCTCCATCCAGTGGGGCCCCTGGGACGGGGCCGGCATGGCCGGCGCCCTCGGCGAACGCGAGCGGCAGCGCTTCGCGGCTCTTGGTGTGAAGCTGCTGCCCCCCGATGGAGCCTTCGAAGCCCTAGGCCTGCTGCTGCGCCGCGGCCTCAGCGGCGCGGTGGGTGTGCTCGACCTCGACTGGCCGCGGCTGGCGTCCCAGGCCAGCGCCCGCCAGGCCGCTCTGCTCGAGCCCATGGTGGTTCACGACCAGGCCCTGGCGGCGGCCCGTGCGGTCGGCGCCCATGGCGCTGGCGGTCCTGGCGGTGCAGCCGCTGAACCTCCCGCCTACCTGAAGGTGCTCAACGACACCCCCCCACTCGAGCGGCAGGCGGTGCTGGTGGGCTTTGTGCAGCAGCAGTTGGCCAAGGTCATGGGCCTTGGCGATCCCCAGCAGATCGACCCCACCGAGCCCCTGTTCAACATGGGCCTCGATTCGCTGATGGCCCTTGAGCTCACCGTGCTGCTCGAGAAAAATCTGGGTGTGCGGCTCACCGAATCGCTCGTGTTTGAGCACCCCACCGTCGACGATCTGGTGCGCTACTTCCTGCGAGATGTCCTCTTCCCCGAGCAAGAGCCGATTTCGGCCTCTCAAGACACCACATCTGGTGTTTCGAAACCACAAAATCCGACCACAGACAGCACAGTCCAAACAACAACCTCACCATCCTCAACTCCCGCCCCCACCGACTGGGATCAGCAGGTGGCCGATGTGGCGGCGATGGACACGGCCGATCTGCTCAAGCAGCTGCGCGGCGAGTGATTCCCTGGGCCAACCTGCCCAGCCGCTTTGATCAGCCCTGTTCCATCAGGCGTTTGAGGATGGCCATCGACTGGCGCAGGTTGGCTTCGCTGAGCTCGTAGTACAGCGGTCTTACGAAGCCGGGGATCACCGGATCGATCTGGATCTGGTGGCGCACGATCACGCCACCTGCCACGGGGGTGATGCTCCAGCTGCCTTTGAGGGTGCGGATCTGGTCGCCCCGCACCAGCTCGTAGTTGAGCTGGCGGGGGGCCTGCTCGCGCATGCTGAGCACCGCTTTGATGCGACGTCCAAAGGTGTAGGGCGCCTGGTAGGTCTGCTGCAGTTCAACCACCGGGCCGTTGCGCTTGATCACCTTGGCCTCCTTGATGTCGGGCATCACCCCGGCCATCGCTTCGTAATTGACCAGCACCGCCCAGGCCCGCTTGGCAGGTACTGCCACAAACACGCTGGCGGTGTAGTTGCCCTGGCTGCCCTTGAGGGTGGGTTGGGCACCAGTGGCCTGGGCCATCCAGACCGCTGAGCCGCTCTTGAACGGCTGCATCGATGCAGCCATTGCCTGCGTCTGGGGGCCGCCACCCAGGCCAGCTACGCTCAGAACAACGGCAGCCATGGGCCGCCATAACGCTGGATGCAGCACGGTTTGACGGGCCTGGAAGAACTGGAACGGGATTCGAAAGCGGTGCCGCAGAGCGATCAAAGGGAACTCCCTAAGCGCGTTTATTTTCTCAGCGGCTTTGACCCCCGCGGGTCTTCGTTCTACTACCGCCTGTTTGTGGAGCAGTTGCAGGCCTATGCCGCCCGCAGTGGCCGTCGGCTCTCGGTGAGCCGCCGCCGCGGGCAAAAGGATCCTCTGGTGAGTTCCTGGCAGGTACTGGAGGAGGTGCAACCGCCTGACGGACCCATCATCACGGAACCGCTGGCCAGGCT
>VGPQ01000255.1 GCA_016882555.1 Cyanobacteria bacterium M_surface_7_m2_040 | reverse complement strand
GGTGAGCACGAGCTGTTTGACCCCTGCTTCCAGAGCGGTCTGGGCGGCCATGGTGCTGGTCGAGTGCTGGCGGGCAATGGCCATCTCTGCTTCGCCATGGGAGAACGTGCTCTCGTGGATCAGCAGGTCGGCGCCGCGGGCCAGCGCCACGGCGGCCTCACAGAAGACGGTGTCGGTGCAATACACGACGCTGGCGCCGGGCCGCGGCGGCCCGCACCGGCTGGCGCCGTTGATGATGCGGCCGTCTTCGAGGCTCACGTCCTGGCCGGCTTTCAAGCGCGCATACACCGGCCCAGGGGGGATGCCCAGACTGCGGGCCCGCTCCATGTCGAAGCGGCCGGGGCGTGGTTTCTGGTCCACCCGGTAGGCGTAGGCCGGCACCCGGTGGGTCAGGGGGGCGCAGCGCACCTGCAGGTCGGCATCGTCGAGCAGCACGGCCCCGCTGGCGGCGGCCTGCCGCACCCGGTGGGTGCGCAGGGGATAGCCGATGCGGGTCGAGCTGGTGCGCAGCACGCCTTCGAGATAGTCGCGCAGCAGATCGGGGCCGTAGAGGTCGATGCCCGGGCAGGCGCCCGCCAGCCCCAGGCTGGCCAGCAACCCGGGCAGGCCAAACACATGGTCGCCGTGCATGTGGGTGATGAAGATGCGCCGCAACTGGCTCACCCGCAGCTCGCTGCGCAGAAACTGATGCTGGGTGGCCTCACCGCAGTCGAACAGCCACAGCTCGCTGCGCTGCGGCAGCCGCAACGCCACCGACGACACGTTGCGACCGCGGGTCGGCACGCCCGAACTGGTGCCCAAAAAGGTGACCTGCACGGCCCAAACGCCTCTGGCGCATGCTGCCACGGCCGACACAATGGGGCGATGCCTCTCCACCGGCTGCCACTGCGGCGGGCGTTGCCCCTGGCCCTGCTGGCCCAGAGCCTGGCGCTGCCGGGCTGGGCCCAGTTGGTGCCGGCCCCCAGGGCCGTGCTGGGTCCGCTGGCCATCAACCGTGTTGCCACAGAGGCGGGTCCGGATTTGCGGGTGCTGCTGCAGCAGGACGTTCAGATCCGGGTCGAAGCCATCGCCCAGCCGCTGCTGCTGCGTGGTGCTGATGGCGCCCTGCTCGGCAGCCTGCCGCCAGGACAGCCGCTGCTGCTGGGCCCTGACCCGGCCACGCCGGCAGGGTTGCACCGCTTCGACGCTGCGGCCCTGGCGTCGCCGGGCTCCCTGGCCTCCGGGGCTGACTCGTTGGGGACTGAGCTCTGGATCGAGCCCGCCAGCGCCGACAGCTTGATCCTGGTGCAGCAGCGCCGCTATCGCGGCCGTCTTCAGGTGCGCCTCCAGGGCGACAGCCTGCAGGTGATCAACCACATCGCGCTTGAGGCCTACCTGCCCAGCGTGGTGGGCAGTGAGATGCCCGCCAGCTGGCCGCAGCCGGCCCTGCGGGCCCAGGCGGTGGCTGCTCGCACCTATGCCCTGCGGCAGCGCCGCCCTGGGGAGCCCTTTGATCTGCAGGCCACGGTGGCCAGCCAGGTGTACAAGGGCGTCGACAGCGAAACCGAGTCCACCCGTGAAGCGGTTGCGGCCACCCGCGGCCAGGTGCTCACCTACGGCGGCGCCCTGATCGAGGCGGTGTTTCACAGCAGCAGCGGCGGCAGCACCGAAGCCAGTGGTGAACTCTGGGGCCAGCAGCTGCCCTATCTGGTCGCCGTGCCCGATTTTGACGACGACTCACCCGTGCGCAGCTGGCAGGAGCGCTTCGAGCCCGACCAGCTGCGTCAGCTGTTTGCCGAAACCGGCGGTGTGCAGGCCCTGGCCGTGATTGCGCGCAGCGCCAATGGGCGCGTGCGCGAGCTGCGCATCCAAGGGCCCCTGGGGGCCGTGACCCTGACGGGGGCGCAGCTGCGCAAGCGTCTGGGTCTGCGCAGCACCTGGATCGAGCTGGAGCTGGTCCAGCCGCCCGCGCTGGGGCAGCGTTGGCCCGCCGACGCGTCGCTGGTTGCGCCAGTTGAACCGGGAGGCTTGCCGCTGGTCGCTCCACCTCCGCCTCTGCAGCCCTCTCAGCCGCCGCCGCTGGCCGGATTGCTGGTCCGGGGACGCGGCTACGGGCACGGCATCGGCATGAGTCAATGGGGCGCTTATGCCCTGGCCCGGCGCGGTGCGGCCTACCCCACCATCCTGAGCCACTACTACCCCGGAACCCAGTTGGATGCCTTCCGGGATCCCTGACGCGGCCCTGGTGCGCCGGGGCGATGCCGCCGCCGTGGCCGAGTGGGTCGCTGAGCGGCTGCTTCAGGCGCGCCTTGACTGGCCTGACAAACCCTTGGGGCTCGCCACCGGCCGCACGATGGAGCCGGTCTATCGGGCCCTGGTGGCCCGGGTGGAGGGCTGGCCGGCGGCCCGGCGCGATGCCGTGCTCAAGGGCTGGCGCAGCTTCAATCTCGATGAGTACGTGGGGCTGGGCCCGGAGGACCCTGGTGCCTTCACAGCCGAGATGCGGCGGCAGCTCGGCAGGCCCCTGGGGCTGGAGCCCCGGCAGCTGCGTCTTCCCGATGGCCTGGCGTCTGACCCGCTGGCTGAGGCCGCGCAGTACGGGGCCGAGCTCAGGGCTGCAGGCGGCATCGGCCTGCAATTGCTGGGGCTGGGTCTCAACGGCCATGTGGGCTTCAACGAACCGCCCTGCGGCCCACAAGCCGCTTGCCGTTGTGTGCTGCTCAGCGCGGCCACCCGTGCCCAGAATGCCGCCGCCTTCGGCGCTGATCCTGCGGCCGTGCCGTCGCGGGCGATCACCCTGGGTCTGGCCGAGATCCTGGCCGCCCAGGAGCTGCTGCTGGTGGTGACCGGTGCCGGCAAGCGCAGCATCCTGGCCCGGTTGCTCCATGGGGCTCCAGACCCGGAGCTCCCTGCCAGCTGGCTGCAGCAGCATCCACGCCTGAGCGTGGTGGTGGACCAGGCGGCCTGGCCGGGCTGACTGTTGCCAGCGCCGGGCCCCTGATGATTGCTGAGCCGGCGGTAGTCAACGCAACATCAAGGTCTCATCGGCCTCCAGGTTGGAGGCCACGCTGCGCACGTCGTCAAGGCCCTCGAGCGCATCAAGCAGCTTCAGGCATTGCTGCAGGCTCTCGGGCTCGCTCAAGGGGC
>VGPQ01000254.1 GCA_016882555.1 Cyanobacteria bacterium M_surface_7_m2_040 | reverse complement strand
CACCAGGCCGATCATCACGAAGCCGGCCTGGCCGATCGAGCTGTAGGCCAGCATCCGCTTCATCGAGGTCTGGGCCAGGGCCACCACATTGCCCAGCACCATGCTGAGCACCGCCAGCACGGTAAACAGGAGCTTCCACTGCACCGAGAAGCTCTCAAAGCAGCCCACCAGGATGCGCAGGGCCAGGGCAAAACCTGCTGCCTTGGAGCCCACCGACAGGAAGGCCACCACCGGCGTGGGGGAGCCCTCATAGACGTCGGGGGTCCACTGGTGGAAGGGAACGGCGGCAATCTTGAAGGCCACCGTCGCCAGCACGAACACCAGGGCCAGGGCCGCCACCGGGGTGGTGCTGCTCTGCAGGGCCAGGGCCACCGCATCGAGGCCGGTGGCTCCTCCCGTCAGGCCATAAAGCAGGGAAGCGCCATACAGAAACACCGCCGCCGCGGCCGAGCCCACCAGCAGATACTTGAGCGCCGCCTCGCTGCTGCGGGCGTCGCGCTTCATGTAGCCCGACAGCAGATAGCTGGAGACCGAGAGGGTTTCCAGGGAGACGAAGATGCTCACCAGGTCGGTGGAGCCGCACAGCAGCATCGCCCCCAGGGTGGCCGCCAGCAGAATCGCCGCGTATTCCCCCAGGGGGGTGCCGCTGCGCTCCACGTAACGCCAGCTGAGCATCAGCGAGATCAGCGTCGACGCCGCCACAACGGCCCGGAAGGCGATCGCCAGGTTGTCGGCCAGAAAGGCCCCCAGAAAGGAGGGTTCAGCGGCGGTGTTCCACTGCAGGGCGAGCAGCACCAGGGCGCCGCCCAGGCCCCCATAACAAAGGGGGGGCACCCAGCGGGTGGCCGTCTCCTCGCCCGCCAGATCCACCAGAAGGCTGAGCAACAGAGCCACCAGCACCAGTCCTTCGGGCGCGATGGCACCTGCATTGAGCTGGAGCGACAGGGTGCCGATGTCCACCAGACGGAAGACCTTGGTTGCTGGGCGCGACTGTAGCGGCGCTGGCCACCGGATCAGTCACGAGCATGCCCGTTTCGAGAGGCAACACGCTGCAGCAGGGACGACGGTGCGATAAAGAGGGAAGCGGTTCATTGCCTGATCTGTGGTTCACACCCTGGTCATCGTCGAAAGCCCCACCAAGGCCCGCACCATCCGCGGCTTCCTGCCCAAGGACTTTCGGGTGGAGGCCTCGATGGGCCATGTGCGCGACCTGCCCAACAACGCCAGCGAGATCCCGGCGTCGTTCAAGGGCGAGAAGTGGGCGAACCTGGGCGTCAACACCGCCAACAACTTCGAGCCCCTCTACGTGGTGCCGAAGGACAAGAAGAAGATCGTCAAGGAGCTCAAGGACGCCCTCAAGGGTGCCGACCAGCTGCTGCTGGCCACCGACGAAGACCGCGAGGGCGAAAGCATCAGCTGGCACCTGTTGCAGCTGCTGGCCCCCAAGGTGCCGGCCAAAGCGCATGGTGTCCACGAGATCACCAAGGAAGCCATCGGCCGCGCCCTCGAGCAAACCCGCGAGCTCGACATGGAGCTGGTGCACGCCCAGGAGACCCGCCGCATCCTCGATCGGCTGGTGGGCTACACGCTCTCGCCGCTGCTGTGGAAGAAGGTGGCGTGGGGGCTCAGCGCCGGCCGCGTGCAGTCGGTGGCGGTGCGACTGCTCGTGCAGCGCGAGCGGGCCCGCCGGGCCTTCAGAAGCGGCAGCTACTGGGACCTCAAGGCCCGGCTCGAGCAGGGCGGCAGCGGCTTTGAGGCCAAGCTGAGCCAGTTGAAGGGCGAGCGCATCGCCGGCGGCTCCGACTTCGACGAGAGCACCGGAGGCCTCAAGGCCGGCAGCAAGGTCAGGCTGCTCAGCGAAGCCGACGCCAGGGCCCTGCAGGCCGCCATTGAGACGGCCGGCTGGCGTGTGGCCGCTGTGGAGGAAAAGCCCACCGTGCGCAAGCCCGTGGCCCCTTTCACCACCAGCACCCTGCAGCAGGAGGCCAACCGCAAGCTGCGCCTCTCGGCCCGCGAAACCATGCGCACCGCCCAGGGGCTCTACGAGCGCGGCTTCATCACCTACATGCGCACCGACTCGGTGCACCTCAGCGAGCAGGCGATCGGCGCCGCCCGCACTTGCGTCGAAGCCAAGTACGGCAAGGCCTACCTGAGCCCCAGCCCGCGCCAATACTCCACCAAGGCCCGCAATGCCCAGGAGGCCCACGAGGCGATCCGCCCGGCCGGTGAAAGCTTCCGTGACCCTGCCGGCACCGGCCTCGACGGCCGCGACCTGGCCCTCTACGAGCTGATCTGGAAGCGCACCGTGGCCTCCCAGATGGCCGACGCCAAACTCACCATGCTGGCCGTCGATCTGGAGGTCGACGGCGGCAGCCTGGGCACCGCTGGCTTCCGCGCCAGCGGCAAGCGCATCGACTTCGCCGGCTTCTTTCGGGCCTATGTGGAGGGATCCGACGATCCCGATGCGGCCCTTGAGGGCCAGGAGGTGTTGCTGCCGGCCCTCAAAACGGGCGATGCACCAGCCTGCAAGGGTGTCGAAGCCCTCGGCCACCAGACCCAGCCCCCGGCCCGTTACAGCGAGGCCGCCCTGGTCAAGATGCTGGAGAAGGAGGGCATCGGCCGGCCCTCGACCTACGCCTCGATCATCGGCACGATCGTGGATCGGGGCTACGCCACCCTGGCCAACAACAGCCTCACCCCCAGCTTCACCGCCTTTGCCGTGACGGCTCTGCTGGAGGAGCACTTCCCCGATCTGGTCGACACGGGCTTCACCGCCCGCATGGAGAACACCCTCGACGAGATCTCCCATGGCCAGGTGCAGTGGCTGCCCTACCTGGAGAGCTTCTTCAAGGGCGAGCAGGGCCTCGAGACCCAGGTGGCCCAGCGCGAGGGCGACATCGACCCCGGCATCTCGCGCACGGTGGAGCTCGAAGGCCTGCCCTGCGTGGTGCGCATCGGCCGCTTCGGCGCCTACCTGGAGACCAAGCGCGTCGCCGACGACGGCACCGAGGAGCTGCTCAAGGCCACCCTGCCGGGCGAGATCACCCCGGCCGACCTGGATGCCGAACGGGCCGAGCTGATTCTCAAACAAAAGGTGGATGGGCCCGAGTCGCTCGGCGAAGACCCCGAAACCGGCGAACAGGTCTACCTGC
>VGPQ01000253.1 GCA_016882555.1 Cyanobacteria bacterium M_surface_7_m2_040 | reverse complement strand
GGCAGCAGATCCTCTAGCTCGCACACCGGGAAGCGGTTGATCGCCTTGAGAGCAGCGCGGGCGTTGTCGCGCAACTGCTGGCTGACCGCCTCGCAGTAGGGCACCTGGGCCAGCAGATCGACGGTGCGGCGCAGCACCCGCACCACATCGCCCTCATCGAGAGAAGTGTTGGCGATCACATCACTCCAGCTGGCGCCACGGGCCCAGGCCTCCACCAGACCAGTGAGCTCGGGCTCCCACCAGATCGGGAAGGCCACCTTGGCGCGCTCCTGCTGGCGGCCCAGCTCGCGTCTGAGCCCGCGCAGATCGTGAAGCGCTTCATCCACCGCTGGCGGCGGGGGGTAGCCGCACCACAGGTCGGGGCGGTTGACCTCGGTGGAGATCGCCTCGAGCACCGCCGCCAGCTCGGGGGGCGGCAGCTCATCGAGGTGGCCGCTCATCAGCGCCAGCCCCAGCCAGAGCTCGTTGTCGCCGCGCAGGGCCGCCACGGTGCGGCCGATCTCGGTGGGATCGAGGCCCTCATCACCCGCCATGGCCCCGAAGTGACGCAGCACCTCGATCAACGCCAGAAAGGTGTCCCAGTGCCGGTTCGATCTGAAATGCAGCAACCGCTGACGCTCTTCGAGCTCATCAGCCAGCTCTTCCATGCGGCGGCGGTGCTTCTTGAGCTGCTTGCGATCACCCCAGCGGTGGGCCGGGTGTAGCTCGAGCTCGTCTTCAAGGGCCTGCACCAGCTGGGCTTGTGCCTGCACCTCAGCCGCCAGGTCGTACTGGGGGGTGTGCATGTCGTGGCGGCGGGCCATTGAGGCCACCGCCAGGGCCAGGCCGCCACTGGCCTGATCACCATGGCGCAGCTCGCCGGCATGGCGCAGCTCAGGGGCTTCAATCTGTTGGACCTGCAGACAACTCAGCTCGGCGTGCAAGCTCACCACCGCTGAGCAGGGCAGCAGAATCCAGATGTTGTCGTCGGTCAGGCACAGCAGCAGCGGAAATTGACCAGGCCCACTGACCTTCTCCACGATCACCGCTGGCGAGACCCTGCCTTTGAGCTGGGGCGCCTTGACGCTCACCAATGAACCCTCGCTGGCGAACTGCAGCGCCAGGGTGAGCTCATGGGCCAGGGTCTCCTCGGCCTGGTTCTGCAGGATGCGCAACAGGCGGCGCTCTTCGCGTAGGCGGCCGCGCTGCTTTTCATAGTCTTCAAAGTCTTCCCAAGGCACATCGCCCGAGCCGTCCTCGAGTTGCTCAAGCCGCTCACGCAAGTCGGCGATGGCGGCCTCGTCATCGGCCAGATCCAGGGTGGCCAGATAGCGGCCGAAGCTGCGCTCGACCAGCTCCCTGGCCTTGGCCAGGTCATAGCGCTGCAGCAGGTTCAGCACCATGCCGTAGCTCGGCGTGAACTGGCTCACCAGCGGATCGGCCGGGGCTGTGGCCAGCTGGCCCGCCTCGCGCACCCCCTCAAAGCGACTCTGCACCGTCACCACATAGCCCTGGGAGTCGAGGCCGCGGCGGCCGGCCCGGCCCGCCATCTGCAGAAACTCGCTGCCCATGAGCGGCCTGTGGCCCCGCTCAGTGCGTTTCGACAGCGCCGAAATCACGGTGGTGCGTGCCGGCATGTTGATGCCGGCAGCCAGGGTCTCGGTGGCGAACACCACCTTGATCAACCCCTGCTGAAACAGCTCTTCGATCAGCTCCTTCCAGGCGGGCAACACACCCGCGTGGTGGGCGGCGATGCCCCTCACCAGGGCGTCGGCATGCCCCCCTTCACGCACGGCCTCAGGGGTGGCGGCCACAAAGGCGCTGAGCCGAGCCTGAATGCGGGCCTGCTCATCGGGGTTGACCAGGCAGACCTTGCCCAGATCGCGCACCCCCTTGTCGCAGCCGCGGCGGCTGAAGATGAAATAGATCGCCGGCAGCATCTGCCGCTCGGCCATCTGCGCCACCACAAACCCCAGCGGCGGCGCCTCGGGCTGGGGCGGTTTGGGGGTCTTGGGCCCCTTGCGCTTGTTGCCCTTGGGGGCTCGCCACACCTTGCAGTTGGGATGCAGGCCCGTGCCCTCGTCGTTAAGCAGGGGGTGCAGGCCCTTGGCGCTGCAAAAGCTGAAGCTCAAGGGCACCGGCCGGTGATCGCTGAGCACCAGTCGGGTGGGCCCGTGCACCCGCTCGATCCAGTCGGTGAGCTGCCCGGCGTTGGCGACGGTGGCCGAAAGCGCGACCAGCTGCACCGCCGGCGGGCAGTGAATGATCGATTCCTCCCAGACGGTGCCGCGCTGGGAGTCATTCATGTAATGGCACTCATCGAGCACCACCGCCTCGACATCGGCCAGAGGGTCGTTGTCGGGGTGATCGATCTCCGCATAGAGCATGTTGCGGAAGATCTCGGTGGTCATCACCACGATCCGCGCCTCGCGGTTGAGGCTCAGATCGCCGGTGAGCAGGCCGACATTCTCGTGGCCAAACTGCTCACGAAAATCGCGCAGCTTCTGGTTGGAGAGCGCCTTGAGCGGGGTTGTGTAAAACACCTTCTGGCCATGGGCCAGGGCGCGGTGGATGGCGTACTCGCCCACCAGGGTCTTGCCGCTGCCGGTGGGGGCGCTGACCACGACCGATTGCCCCTGGTTGAGGGCATCGATCGCTTCGAGCTGAAAGCCATCAAGCGCAAAGGGAAACAAGTGCGCAAGCGGAGGCACCCCGCCGGTTCCCTCAGGCTGAGCCTCAGAACGCTGGAGATCGATGGCCGATGAGCGCGCGACGGTAAGCAGACCGCTTCTGCAGCAATCCTATTGGCCAGATCAACAGCCAGCGGCCCCGCACCCTGCTGCACCAGACTGAGCTCCATGGGCCTGCCGAACCGTCAGGACAGTGAAGCCGCGCTGCAGCCTTGGCAGCAGGCCCTGTTGCGCGCGGCCACAGCGGTACCTGCGGCCAGCAGGCGCCGGCTGCGGAGCTTCTCCCCAGGGCAGAGCTGCCAGCTCACACCCCAAGAGACAGACCTCCAGGAGGAGCCAGCAGCAGCGCTGCTGGATTTGAGCAGCAATGACTATTTGGGGCTGAGCGGCCACCCGGCGATCCTCGCCGCGGCCCAACAGGAGCTCAGCTGCAGCGGCCTCGGTGCTGGCGCCTCGCGGCTGGTCAGCGGCACCCGTGCCGTGC
>VGPQ01000252.1 GCA_016882555.1 Cyanobacteria bacterium M_surface_7_m2_040 | reverse complement strand
GTCCGGTATGGGGCTGCTCCGTCTGTGGGGGGCCGGCAGCCACCGCCTGTGGGGCACAAAAAAGCCCCCTGACGGGGGCGCTGAACGGTGCCGCTGAAGGCTGCTGATCAGCACGCTGGCCAGCGCTTCACTCTTCAGTTTTGGCTTCGGCTTTGGCTGCCTTGGCGCTGCTGGAGCGGCTGCCGCTCTTGCGTAGGGGCGCTGTGGCCGCCGCGATGTCGCCACCGCTCATGGCCACGGCGGTGATCTTGCCGCCCATGCGCTGCAACATCCGCATCGTTTCGTTCATGCGGGTGTAGGGCACATTCATCACCAGATCAGCCGTGCGCGAAAAATCGTTGTTGGCCAATCCGGTGACCGTGAACGTCACCTGGCGACCACTGCTGAAGCTGGTGCCGCGGGTGCCTTCTGAAGCCTTCATGGGAGGAAAGCGATGAGGAAGGGTCGGGTCCGAAGAGGGGGGAGGGATCAGTTCACCGGCGTGATGCTGGCGATGCGACCGCTTTCGCGGTCAATCTGCTGCTGGTACTCGAGCAGCTTGCTGAAGGGGATGAAGCGCACGCGGTTGCTGCGCTTGTGCAGACGGTAGTTGTTGAACCCGGTGATTTCCACCCGGAAGGTGCGGCCTTCTTCGCCGGCGCCCACGCCCTGGCGGGTGACGCCATCGGTGTCCACCTTGCAGAACACGTTGCCCTTGGCATTGGGGCTGACCACCGGCATCGGCATCTCAGCGTGAATCGCCTGATTGAGGCGTGACTGCGTTTTGAGGATGTCGCCACGCACCGAGGCACCGGCGGCGCCACGGGTGAGCTGCAGCATGTAGGAGAACTGCAGGCCCTGCTGGCCCTTGGAGTAATCCCAGCCGTGCAGGTAGGGCACCACCTCTTCACCGAAGCGCTCCTGGTACTCGGCGCTGTCGAGGTAGGAGTCGATCTCGGCGTCGAAGCCCTGCTCCTGCGGGATCGTGAAGTAGTGCAGCATCTCCGCCTTGTTCTGGGGAGCGCGGCCCAACAGATGCCTGAAGTTCAGCTCTATGAAGCGGTAGGGGTTGTAGTTCTCAAAAAACTTCTGGCGGTACAAGCCGCTCTTGGCCACCTGGCGCACCAGTTCGCGCACGCTCAGACAGCCGCGCTTGAACAGCGACTCCGGACCTTCGAGCCGCTCGCTCTTCATCACGTATTGGTTGCCCAGGACCTGGCGATAGACCGAGCGGATGATCAGTTCCTTGTCGGCTTCAGACCCGTTGGTCCAGTTTTCGGTGTCGCGATCGTGGGCATAACGATCAATGCCCAGATAGGCGGCGTTGGCGAGGGGCATGGCAAGGACGGCGGCAGACGGGCCGGGATGGGATGGCTGGCGAGCCGCTCAGGGGCGCCAAAGGCAGCCCACCACTGAAAAGAACACGGAACCTATGGGCATCTAAACCCACCCGATCGCCATTGTCAGAATCGTTACATTCGCGTCATTCCTGACTGCAGACTGCCAGGCCCACCCCTGGGGCTGGCGCTGCGGGCGAGGGCCGATATCATCCACCTAGGCCACCAGGATTCCCCATGGCACCTGAGGTTTTCGCGTTGAGCGGACTGCGGCGATTGGCCGATCAGTTGCAGACGCTCTCGGAGCTGACCGAGAGCCTCACCTACCGCTTGCTCGAGCTCGAGGAGAAGGTGGGCGCTGTGGATCTTCGGCTGCAGCCTCTGCTCGATAGCCGCAGCGGTGAATCCGCGCTGCTGGCTGATGACACCGAGCTCAGGCTTGATGACACTCAAGAGCGTCTCTCGCGTCTGGAGAGCCTGTTGGCTGGGCTGGAGTCGGCCTCGATCGAGAACGCTGGCCAGGCTGACCCGCAGCAGGCCCTGTTTGATCCGGAGCCCCATTTTCCTGAGGAGGATCTGGAGCAGAGCTTCCTCGATGAGCAGCCGGCTTTCCTGGGCGAACCCGCGGCCGATGACGACCATCAGGAACGCCTGATCGCTTGAGTGCCCGATCAGCCCGCAAGGGCCAGGCGCCAGCTCTCGGGAATCTCGCCACTGAAATCGTCGGTGCGCTCGAATTCGAATTCACCGGCCAGTGAGCCCCACAGGTGTTCGTGGGTGATGGGGTCATGGCCCCGGTCCAGGGTGCGCATGCGTGGGCCTTCGATACAAAACGTGCTCACCAGATAGGCGGTGCTTCCCTTGCGCTCGACGAGGCAGCGGCACCCCGGCTCCACCTCGCCGATGAAGCCAGCGCCCTGCTCGCGAACCACGTAACTGCAGCCTTCGAGCAGGCGTAGATCGCCTGAGCTGATCTGGCTGCGACGGGCGCTGTCATCGATGGCGCCCCAGAAGCGCTGCTCGTCGTGGATGGCGTGGTTGTGGATCAACAGGCGCCCCTCGCTCTGCTCGGCCAGCAGCACCCGCAGCCGGTAGGGGGCTGCAGGATTGATCGCATATGACTGATCCAGCAGCAGCGATCCTGGCGGGAGCTGCGGCAGCGGCCGAAACTTCACCAGAATGTGTGCATACAGCGGCGGGTTGTCAAAAGCCTGTTGCTGGTTGCTGAAGCCGCCGCTCAGCAGGGTCACAAGGCGCAGCAGGGGGGTGGCCACAGATGGCTGCTGAATCAGCTGCGACCTTATCCAATGCAGGGCCGCTCAGAGCCCCAGCAGGCGAATGCGAAAGGCGGCCACCTGCCGCGCCATCTCCGGTTGGTTGCGCACAAAGGGATGATCACCCACCTCGCTGAGCACCCATTCGGTGCGGTCGGCCGGGGCCATCTCGCCATGCTGTTGCTGGTGCCGCGCCCAGGCTTCATCAAACGCCTGCGCGAAGCTGTCGGCATTGTCAAAGACCTGATTGGAGGGCGGCTCGGGCAGGGGAGTCATGGGGCGGAAAGGTCTGAGGACGAGCGCAAGACAGCGTCCGTAGGCTGGCAGATCGTGGTGCGCCCGAGGCTTGCAGGAGTAGGCAGATCAGGCAGCTCAGGAGCCATCCGCTCAGGCCTGTGACTCCATGCCCCGGAATGCGGCCAGGTGGGTCAGCAGGATGTGTCCGCAGGTCCTGCGGTGTTCGACTGCCTGCGGAGGAATGCCAGGACCCAGATTTGAACTGGGGACACGGCGATTTTCAGTCGCCTGCTCTACCAACTGAGCTATCCCGGCACGTCGCTTGC
>VGPQ01000251.1 GCA_016882555.1 Cyanobacteria bacterium M_surface_7_m2_040 | reverse complement strand
GATCGCCTCCATAGCGACCCTGGCCTTGAACTCGGGGCTGTGAGTGCGGCGCTTGCTCATTGGTGGGAGCCCCGATCAGGGGAGGTACCCCGCCTCAGAGGTTAACGATGGGGCCTGTCCAGAAAACCAGTCCACCTCAGCATAGTGCCTCTGGAGTGAGGGCCGGGCTATCCTGCTGCAGCGAATTCGCTACATGGGTTGTCGCTCGGTCATTGTTTACCTTTGTGAGCCTGGCCGCCATTGCAGTAATTTGTAGACAACGCGGGTCGCTCGGCTTCAGGAAGGTTGGGGAGATTACGCTGCAGCCAAATCTGACTCACGTCGTAGCAACTGTTCCAGCGTGTCGTTGACGCAGCAATTGGCAACAGTGACAGTGCAATCGAGGTGCAGCTTGCGGTAGCGATCAAGGCCAGTATTGGAAACAGATGCGCGTTGATCATGTCGCGAGCAGATTTGGTCATGATCCAGATGTTTTCATCTGAATCCATTCTGTCATAGCAGCAGGCTGAAGGCTGGAAACCCGGCATTACCCGCGAACCATCCGCGTCAACGTTGCGAACGATGTTCAGGGGTGATGGCGGGGCTGTTGCAACCGCAGTCAGCCATGGGCGTGGCTGACTGATCCTTTGCTGCGGAGCGCTATGACAGCCAGACCTCAGTGCTGGCTGTCCGCACGCTGCAGGAATAGACCTTGCTGCAGCTCAATCCAGGCTGGCACCAGGGCTGTTGGCACGGGCCGGGGCTGGTACTCGCGGCTATCGCTGACGCGATGGCGCAACACAGCGTTCACCACGACCGCCGTTGATGGCCCACGGTTGATGACCCCATGGGGAACATAAGGGGGAATGCGCACCCAGGTGGGCTCGTCTTCCCGCAAGGGGATACGACGCAAGCACTTGTTCTGCAGCACGATCAGATCAATGCCGCCCCGCAAAACCATCAGCTGATCGGTCTGGTGGCGATGGCAGAACAATTCTGGGCGGCTGCAGGGTTCCAGTTCGGCGATCAGCGTTTCATCGCTGGTCAGAGGTTCCCGGAAAAACGCGAGACCGGAACGTTCGCCTTGGCTGGGCAAGATTTCCACCAAATGGCGCTGGGCCATACCTGTTACAACATGTTGTAACACTTTGGCCGTTCCCAGCCAGGGGAGCGTGTGCGCTGTGGTACCAAATCAGCCTCTTGTCAGATGATCAAGACAGGCGTGGACGCCGTGGCTCAGGACCGCCCGTGGTTGCAGGCAAGGGCGCAGGTATGGCAAGCGGCTAGCGCTATCAAACCGCCAACCCTGCCGCACTGCTAAGCAACGGCCCGGCAGCAAACCAGATCCGTTCGCTTTACCGGCACTCCTACCGCGCAAACCTCCAGCACATAAACGGCTCGGCGCCGCCGTCCCTGCTTGACTTCTCCCTCACGAACAGCAGCACCGGCGCCCCCCGCGCCGAGTGGTGGATGGTGCGCTGCCCGCAAGGCATACCTTCGCAGCATTCAGCGCTGGGGCGGACAGCGGTGGACTTCGATAGCTGTCTGGGAGAGCACGGTGACCTCGGGGGGACCTCCCGCCTTGGAATAACGCAACAACCAGAGGCTGTCAAAATCATCATTGGCGATGGCACCCAGTGTCTGCCAACCAAGCCCTTGGGCCAACTCTGGCATATGGCGATGTTCCCAGGCGATCACTACAAGGGCACCATCGTTTGCAGGATCGGCCAGAATCATCTGGCCATTGGCTCGGGAAGCAGACTCCGAATCGCTGTACACCCTGATGCTTGCACCAGAAGCCACGGCCAGCGGCACCAGGGTCTGATAGCTGCGGGCATTCTTTCCGGTCGCAAGATCAAAGCGATAACTCGCCAGGTGAAGCCGCTTGCCCTGCACAAAGCAGGCAGGGACGATCTGCGCGAGATGCAGCGCCTGCTGCCAACCTTTGTGGGAGAGATTGGTGTTGAGGTTCATCCCGTTCACACGCTCACCGGACTTGTGTCCATGTCGTAGCAGCAGCACCTCCGCAGGCCGGGCCAACACCTCAGCGCCCTGCAGCAGCACACCCAGCAGAACCGCTAATGAGCAGGCGAGATGGGGTGAGCGTTGAGAGAAGTCTGATCGGCGAAGGGATCCGCGGATAAAGCCCCACTGAGATGTATTCATTATGGCGATATGGCGATATGGCGAACGCTCGCTCAGATGGTACGAGTGCTAGAATAGCACAATGACGAACAATCACAGACTGCCCAATTTGGCTGCAGCGGCTGCGGGCTGATCACATCCGCGCCAAATCCAGCTTCTGAATATCGCCAGCTCATGGCTCAGCAGCACCTCCGACCAGCTGCAACGCGCCGCTCCGCTCAGGCTCAGCGCCCGGCCGATTCAGTTGGGAGAACCACGCACCAGGCCATGGGTCGCTGCGAAGCCAGCACCTCTGACCTGACCCCGTTCGTCGGTCCAAGCCTTATGAGAGTGGGTGGGTGAGGTCATGCTGCAGCTCCCTGTTGAGCTGCCTCCAGGGGCGTACGCCCCTGGAGAGCCGAATGTGGCCTGAGCGTACTTAGTCCATGCGTCGGCCAGCGATCGGCCAGCATCTGCGCCTCGGGAGCTGTGGTGAACAGCTCAGTGTTGGGGAACTCATCCCGGGATCGGCCGTTGAACGATTCCGCGAATCCATTCTCCCAGGAGGATCCAGGCGCGATGGTGGCCGTGCTGGTGGTGGTGCTGGCCTCACACCAAGTCCCGCAGGGCCTGTTCAATGAACTCTGGCCCGTTGCCGCTGCGGATGAACGCGGGCGCTGGGTAGAGGCTGGTGAGTTCCTCCAACACGGCCACCACGTCCTCGGCCCTGCAGCGCCTGCCCACCCGGATCGTCAGGCAGAGGCGGCTGTGCTCGTCGATCACGGCCAGAAACTTGAGCCTGCGGCCGCCGGCGGTGGCGTCGAACTGGAAGTCCATGGCCCACACCTGGTGGGGATGCTCGGCGTGGTGACGCCGCACTGAGCCGTCGGCGGGTTGTGCCCGCTTTCGCTTCCGGCAAGTGGGCCGTTGCAGACCGTCTTCCCGCCAAATCCGTTGCACTCATTTGTGATTGACGGTCCAGCCCTCCCGCCGCAACAGGTGCTACGCCATGCGGCAGCCCCAGCGAATGTGCTCCGCCGCGAACTCCCGGAGGCGA
>VGPQ01000250.1 GCA_016882555.1 Cyanobacteria bacterium M_surface_7_m2_040 | reverse complement strand
GAGACGGCTGTTGCGCCGATGGCGAGTTGCCGGATTCTGCTTGTGAGTGCGTTCATGCCTGCTGGTATGGCTGGTATGGGCCTGGGCCTTCGCAAGCGGCAGGCTGACGGGTATCGATAATTTTAGCTTTTCTTTAGTAATGCACTTTCTGCATTGGCTCGTGCGCTGGCTGGGTCCGTGCCGGGTTGCGAGTGGCCGCTGTCTTACTCGTCTTCGGCGCTGAGCGCCACCAGCTCCTTGAGCTGGCCCACGTCGAGGCCGCCCAGCCAGTCTTCGCCGCTGCCGACGATGTCGGCGGCCAGTTTCGATTTTTCCTGGATCATGCGGTCGATGCGCTCTTCGACCGAGCCGCTGGTGATGAACTTGTGCACCAGCACCCGGTTGGTCTGGCCAATGCGGTAGGCGCGGTCGGTGGCCTGGTTTTCCACCGCCGGGTTCCACCAGCGGTCGATGTGGAACACATGGCTGGCCCGCGTCAGGTTGAGGCCGACGCCACCCGCCTTCAGCGACAGCAGAAACAGCTGCGGGCCGCGGGGGTCGTCCTGGAAGCGGTCGACCATCGCCTGGCGCTCGGTTTTGCTGGTGCCGCCATGCAAGAAGGGCACTTCGGCGCGCCACTGGCGCTCCAGGTGGGCCTTGAGCAGATGGCCCCACTCGGCAAACTGGGTGAACAGCAACGCCCGGTCGCCCGCCTCGATCACCTCGTCGAGGATCTCCTCGAGCCGCTGCACCTTGGCGCTGCGAGCGGCAAAGCTGCCGTTGCCGCTGGCGATCGCGGCTTCGGGCGTTTCCTTGAGCGCCAGGGCCGGGTGGTTGCACACCTGTTTGAGCTTGGTGAGCAGGGCCAGCACCTGGCCATGTTTCTGGCCCAGGGGCGCCCGGGCGATGGCGTCGAGACTGGTCTCCACGGTCTTGTTGTAGAGCTTTTTCTGCTCGGGGCTGAGGCCCACCCATTCACTCAGCTCCACCTTCTCGGGCAGGTCGGAGATGATCGATTTGTCGGTCTTCAGGCGCCTGAGGATGAAGGGGCCGACGCGGGCCTTGAGGTCGCGCAGGGAGGCCATGTCGCCGTAGCGCTCGATCGGCAGGCGGTAGCGCTGGCGGAAGAACGGCTCGTCGCCCAGCACCTTGGGATTGAGGAAGTCCATCAGCGCCCACAGCTCGCTGACTCGGTTCTCCACAGGGGTGCCGGTGAGGGCGATCCTGAAGCGCGATGCCTTGCCGGCGCGGCCCAGGTCGCGGGCGGCCATCGACTGCTTGGCGCTGGGGTTCTTGATCGCCTGGGCCTCGTCGATCACCACCCCCTGCCAGTCGATGGTGTCGAGCAGTTCGCTGTCGCGCTGCAGCAGGCCGTAGCTGGTGAGCAGCAGGTCCACATCCTTGAGGGCCTTCTTGAGCGCGGCCTCGCTGCTGGGGCGGCGCGGCCCGTAGTGCTCGCGCACCTTGAGCTTGGGGGTGAAGGCGTGGGCCTCGCGCTTCCAATTGGTGAGCACCGAGGTGGGCGCCACCAGCAGCACCGGCCGCTTGAGTTCGCTTTCGGCCTTGAGGTGCTGCAAAAAGGCCAGCAGTTGGATCGTTTTGCCCAGGCCCATGTCGTCGGCCAGGCAGGCCCCCTGGTCGAAGCGATGCAGGAAGGCCAGCCAGCCCAGGCCCCGCTCCTGGTAGGGCCGCAGCTGGCCGCTGAATCCCTCCGGTGCCGGCAGCGGGTCGGGGGCCTTCTGCTGGTGGTACTGCTCCAGCACCGCCTGCAGCCTGGGGCCGGCGTCAAATTGGTGCACCGGCAGGCGCATCAGCGTTTCGCCCTCGTTGGCGGTGAGCCGCAGGGCGTCGTCGAGGCTGAGGCCTGGATCGGCCGCGCAGAAGCGCTCGGCGTTGCGCAGGTCGCTGGGGCGCAGCTCGATCCAGGCCCCCTTGTGCTGCACCAGGGGGCTGCGCTTGGCCTGCAGTCGCTCGAGATCCTTGAGCGTCAGGGTGACGCCACCGATCATCAGCTCCCAGCTCCACGCGAGGCTTTCTCCCAGGGTGAAGCCCCGCGACTGGCTGGGCAGCTCGGCCTTGATCGCCAGGCCCAGGCGGCTGGCCAGGCCGCCGCTGAGGCTCGGCGGCAGCAGCACCCCCACGCCCACATCGCGCAGCTGGGCCGCGGCGGTGCGCACCAGCACAAACGCCTCGGCCGGCGTGAGCTCCATGCGCTCGGGGGTGGCCGAATCGAGGCCCCGCTCGATCGGTTCAAACACCGTGAGCGCCCGGCCCAGGCCCTCCAGCAGCAGCTGGCTGGGCTGGGGCACGGCGATCTCACCGAGATGGATGTCGCGGTCGCCCAGGGCCCACACCTCGCCGGCGGGCAGCTTGAGGCTGGGGTCGGCTTCGGCCTGCAGGGCGAAGCTCAGGCTCCAGAGCTCCTCCCCTTCAGCGGGGGTGTCGAGCTCCAGGGCGGTGCGGGCCGGGGCGACGCGGCCGGCCACCGCTTCACGCCAGTGGTGGGTGGCCACCTCCAGGCGCTCGCTGTCTTCGTCATCGAGTTCGAGCCTGCCGTCGCCGGGGCCGAGGCCCCGTTGCCAGGCCGTCAACAGCGGGTCGAGGCCCTCGCCCTGGGGGGCAAAGCCCGCCCGCAGCTGGCCATCGAGCAGCGCTTCGAGGAAGCTGGCCACCCGCAAGCGGCCGCTTCCCGGGATGCGGCAGGCCAGGGCGTGTTCGCTGTCGCTGCCTTCGGCGCTGGCGCAGGTGGCCACCTGGGGCAGGCGGGTGGCGAAGTCTTCGAGCCGGTGGCGGTCGTCTTCGCGGTTGAGCAGCGGCAGCCAGCGGGCGCGGTCCTCCTCCACCAGGGGCAGGGTGCGCCCGCGGGCGATCAGGCTCAGGGCCCAGCGCTGCAGGTGGCTCCACCAGCGCAGGTCGTCGGCCAGTTCGGGGTTGCCGCCCGAGAGCGGCAGCCGGCTCAGCCATTCGGCCGCGGCGGCGGGTTTGAGCGCCAGCCCTTCCACCCGCCAGGGCCACCAGTCCACCGTTTTGGGCAGGGGCTGGCCGGCCTGCAGGGGCAAGCCGCTCCAGGGGCCGCGCGTCGCCGTCTTGCCCTGGGCCGCCTGGCTGCGGCTGGGCAGGGTGAGGGTGGCGGCCGCCGGCCGCAGCGCCTCCGACCAGAGATCGTTGTCGTCCAGCCACTCGGCCAG